>JAHDGZ010000034.1 GCA_020631605.1 bacterium | reverse complement strand
ATTTGTTCTCATTCAAACAGTGATCAATTTTCATGTGCAAAGAAATATCTGGCAGTGTCAGACTGTAGATATGGTAAGAGAAAGTTGTTTTCAAAAGCTATCTTTTCCTCTCGGAAAGCTTGTTCATTTACCGTATTTTGTGTGGCTTCAATGATCGTTGAGTAATTTAAAAACTCTCTAATACCAGTTATCATGATCATGAAAAATACCACAGCAAGTCAAAACATTATACGGCTGTAGTGTTGTTCAATATAGACTAATAGTTGTTGAGATAGCTTCATGTGTTGGAATGTAGTAATTACACATATCATATGTACGAATCTGTATTGAAAATCAAGACGTGAAGGCTAAAAAAGACTATAAGGTAAAGAACAATTTTACAAATCATAAAAAGAACGCATTTCATATGTGAATAATCAAGAGATTGCCAGAGCATATTATCAATAGATTGAAAGCAGGAGAAATAGTAGAAAGACCAGCATCAATAGTCAAGGAACTTATGGAAAATTCACTAGATGCATGAGCAACTTCTTTAGATTTATATGTTTTTGATGGCGGAAAAAAGCGCATCATGTTACGTGACAATGGTTCATGAATGTCTGAGGAAGATTTGTCAATGACCATTGAAAGGTTTGCTACATCAAAAATAACAAGTGATGAGGATCTCCAAAGTATTTCTTCATATGGTTTTAGGTGAGAAGCGTTGGCAAGTATTGCTGAAGTGAGTAATGTTACCATTCAAACTAAAGTAGAGAAAGATGTCATTGGATATCAACTAAATAAACGCGACAATGATCTCTATAGCAAAAAATTAGCAACAGGGTTTGAGCATTGAACAACAGTGATTATTGAAGATCTCTTTTACAACGTCCCTGCAAGAAGTAAATTCCTAAAGTCCAACCAAACGGAATACTACTATATTTATCAACTTTTCATCAATTATGCAATCATCCATCGAGATAAACATTTTGCGTTAACAAAACAGTGAAAACAAATATTTCAACTATCGCCAGCCAAAGATTTATTGGAAAGGATACAAGAGTTGTTTAGAAAAGATCGATCTACCAACCTGAGGGTTGTTGATTTTGCGGATGAAGGCCATCGCCTTTATGGTGTGGTATGAGATCCAAGCTTGCGTTTTGGTTCTCAAGAACATATTAAATTATTTGTTAATAAAAGGCCAGTCTCTGACAGAGTAATTAAGAGGGCTTTGCTAGATGCATATAGAAGACAGTTACCGCAAGGAGACTACCCATTAGCAATTCTCTTCTTCGATATCGATCCAACCAAAGTTGATGTAAATGTGCATCCAAGAAAAAATGAAGTTAAGTTTTTAGATCCGGGCTCTATCTTTCAATTGATAAAATCACAAATTCAGCTAGCGATTTGAACTCAACAGATGGTGGCTGCATCACATGAAGATGTATCCTATGGAACGCAAAATAGTTTTCAGTCAGAATGAAATACAACAAAGTTATTCAATGCTACTATGCAGTCCTCTAACGTTTCTAGCCAAAGAGAGAATGATACTGCTTGGTTTACATCAAGTCAAAATGAGTCTATTGTGTGAATAGCAAGATTTTCTCCTGAACAGTACATGGTAGGGGATTATGAATTAATAGGTCAATTGTGGAATAGTTATATAATCCTGCAAGATCCTGATTATGTCTATTATATTGATCAACATGCACTAGCAGAGAGAATTCTCTATGAAAAAATGAAAAGCAATGCAATTGATAATGAGTTTATCCCTGAGCCTTTACTGCAGCCAGTTTCCATTAAGTTGGCTCAAACAATCCCATTAGATGAAAAAATAAGAGAGCTCTCCCAACGATGATTTGATGTACATGCGATATCTGATAATGCCATTGCGATTTATGCTGTGCCCAAGTTTCTACAAGTATTTATTATAGATTTTGAACTACTATTTCAAAAAATACTCTATTCCGAACAAGAGATCACCTTTGGACGTATACTAGAAGAGATCTTTGCAACAAAGGCGTGTAAGGCTGCTATCAAAGCATGACAGAAACTATCATATCAAGAAATGAAACATTTAATTGAAGATGGTTTTGAGACAATTACACAATTCTTTGTCTGTCAGCATGGACGCCCATTCTTTATCAAAATTGAGAAAAAGGGTATAGAAAAATTATTTGATAGGTAAGAATTTTATCATGATTGGATGTGTTATGTATAGAGCTAAAAAGAAAAGAGTACTTTGCTTTGGTGATTCCAATACGTGGGGACGAGTTCCATGATCATGATGAAAACAAAGATATAATGAAGACGTGCGTCGACCATGTATATTGCAGAGTAAACTTGGACATGATTTTCATATAATAGAGGAGTGATTGAGTGCTAGAACAACAGTGTTCGACGATCCAAGACCTGAGCTCCCTATGAGAAATGGTAAACAGATGTTGTCTGTACTGCTAGAGACGCACACGCCATTAGATTATGTAGTAGTGATGTTGTGAACTACAGATACGAAAAAAATGTTGTGATTGTCTGCAGAAGAAATAACAGCATGAATGTGAGAATTAATAACTCTAATCAAATGAGCACCTATAATAAATGGAGCAAAACAACCACAAATCATCATTGTGGCGCCACTGATAGTCAAAGATGATGCACTATTTGCCTTATCATTATTTGAGTGATCAACTCAAAAAATGAAGGCAATGGTTTGACTATACCAAGCGTTAGCTGACAAAGAAAATGTACTTTTTGTAGACCCTAATAGTGTGACTGCAGTAGACCAAGAAGAATGAGTGCACTTAGATGAGAATGCTCATAAAGTTCTATGAGGATTAGTCGCTTGAAAAATCCTTACTTCTTAATTGATTTTCATAAAGATTTAGGGTTTTGTAGTATTCAAGCCTTTTTATAGTAGCTAGATATTTCAACTTTCCCAGGAGTAGGTTGATGGTTTTTCCTATTATCTTTTTTTAAGATTTTATGGACTATATCTCAAATTTCTTTTGGAAGTGAGTTGATAAAAGGCATGAAGTTGTTTTTTTTCTTTGATAAGAAAATTTCACTAGTGATGACAATAAAATTGGGTTCTCATGATGAAAATTCATCTATAAATGTTGTATACTCCGGAAAGGATATTTTTGATTTTTCTCGATCAAAATCAAAAATATAGTTAAAATTATTGAATAGACTAACTCAGAGTTGTTTTTGAATTGTGATACTTGTCTCGTTTGGAACCTGTTTAAGTCGGTATTTGCCTGAGTATGAGATAAGCTCAAACATCTCCGTTTTCAGTCACCTAATCTCTTTATGCAAAGTATTTTTCTTCTCCCTTAATTTCTGAGAGTTTTTTATCTCTTTATTGGTGAAGGTATCTTTCAACTGTTTTGCTTCTTCAATCAAAGAGGTAAGTTTTTTTGATTGACGCATAAGTGAGAGGGCTGTACTTGGTATTCTTGTTCTTTTTTTCTTTCAAGACATAAAAAAAATCAAAGTTAAACAATACAAGTATAGTCTCTTTTGTGTTGTATTACAATAAATAATACATAAAAAACGAAGTAATTACATACTATATATTGTATGAAAGAAAAGATAGGTGGGTTTCTAGCAACTTTAAGAGATGTCAAACAAAGGCGTCATAGGGTTCTCTACAGGTCATGTGTAGAAAATTTTTTACAACGAAAAAAAACAAGAAAACAAGAGGGACAGTTTGAAGATTTTTTTGATTTCTTGAAAAATATTTGAAAAGAAGCAAATATTATCCAGCTATATAAGACAGTTCTTATGAGGTACAGAAGGCGGGAGTTGACCGCAAAGAAAGAGGCATGATTAATGATGAAAGAACAGAAGAATGGACTACCTGATATTCTTAGCAAAAGAGAGATTGAGCATTTACTAGAGGTGATTGTTAAACCTACCGAGTATCTCATACTCTCTCTTGCATATGGAGCTTGACTCAAGGTAAGTGAAGTTGTACATTTACAAGTTGCAGATCTAGATCTTGCTTGATGAAAAATACTTATAAAATGAAAGTGAAAAGAAGAAAGATATGTGCCAATGCCAAAGCGTATCCAACAACAGCTTCAAAAACATGTCGAAGAGAAGCAACTAGATGATTATGTCTTTCCGGGTAGGAAATGAGCAAAGTTGACTCCAAGGAGCATACAGTACATCTTCAAGAAAAATCTCAAAAAGTCACAAATAGCGAAAAAAATATCAATTAATGCTCTACGTCATAGCTTTGCAGTTCATCTTTTAGAGCAATGAGTTGATATTCATTATATCAAAAGACTCCTTTGACACAAGAATATCAGAACTACTCAAATTTACAAAAAACTTGTTAGTGAGCCAATTAGTAATATTCTTAGTCCACTCTAGATTTTGCATAAAAAGTAATAAAAAACGAAATTAAAAAAAGGAAAAAAATGATTTTACATTATAGCACTATATGAAAAGCGTTTCACCCTACAGGAAATTACGTACAACTACATGGCATAAGAGAAATAGTCAACAAATCTCTTTAGCTGCTCGTATTGCATATGACCTACAGATAGAAGAACCTGATGTAATAGATATATGACCAGGTTGAATGATACCATTGTTCAATCAGTTTATTCCTTCTGGAGAAAGAGATGAATGGTCTAGGGTGCAAAGTTTCTTGTGCAAAAATATGCAAATGTTAGAGTCTCTGATGAGGAAGACAGATCTATTTCCACTACAGTGTTTTGAGTTTCTTGAGTTAGTATGAGCATTAGAAAAGCTGCGTCCTAAATCTTTTACTGTAATAGATGTGGAAAAAAAGGTCCTACAAGGTGTTTTAGAGTCTGTCAAGAAGTCCAAGCTTGCAATCTCAATGGAGCAGTTACACCTGGTACAAAAGGATATCACTCGTTCTTCATTAGCCATCAAATGAAATATACTTTTTTGTATTAATATGATACAAAGAACTCCTTCGCCCGAAAATACCTTGTTAAAGGTAGCCGAATTAGTGCAAGATGAAGGTTTGTTAGTGTTACAAAAGAAATGTGCAAGAAGCGTGAGCGAAATACTAACTGACCAATGATTTAATGAAATAGAGAAAGGTATTTTCAAAAATGGTTCTCTATAAAGTACGTGCTCAATCAGCTGTAATCACCACATCATCTTCTAATCTGACTCCTATGGCTTCTTCAGCAATATAAATGCCTGGTTCTATTGTTAGAACCATATTTTGAGGTATGATCATATCTTTTGCATAAGGCGCAGGATCATGTACATCCAATCCAAGACTATGACTAAGGCCATGTGGAAAATACTTTTTTCGTGCATGTTCATCCTGAGAAAGTTGTTTTTCTGTTATAAGTCATAATTCACCAAGCTCAGAAATAATACGTTGTATAACCTCCTGAATATAGGATCATCGTAGTAATCAAGGACGCAGTTTTTCGAGTGCAAAGTCCTTAACTCTTTCTACTGCCGCATATACTTGTTGCTGACGAGGAGTAAAACCTTTGTCAACAGGGAAACAACGAGTAATGTCACCAGCGTACATACCATGAGTAGCTCAACAATCTATGAGTAAAAGATCTCATTTTTTTAATGTGTCTTGGCAGCTTTTGTAGTGCAGTACACACGCGTTATGTCAGTTTGCAACTATTGGAACAAATGACCAATGTGATCACTGTAGATAGAAGTGTGCAATGAGTGCATTCTGAATAGTTTTTTCATTAGTTCAATGATTGATTAACATATGCACTGATTCTAGTCATGCTTTAGTGATTGTGGTAGCTTCTTCTATCATGGCAATTTCCTCATTTGTCTTTATATATCTAAGACGTGCTAATATTTCTTCTAAGCCATTAGTCACTGATTGCCCAGGAAAAAGATGCTGTTGACTAGAAAGACAAAAGAAATGATTTTGATCACCTGAAAGTAATGTAGTTAGAGATGCTATAGATACAAAAGAATCTACTCAAGAAAGAGAGTATGCTTCTTCTTGTGTAAATGCTTTTCATTCCCAGAGCAGATGTTTCTGATCTCTTTCGGGCAGGGAAAGTGATGCAGTAAAAGAGTTTTCAGATTTAATGAGAACCAGTAAGCAATCAGGTTCAGAGATTCCTGTGAGATACCAGAAGTTACTTTCAGGGCGAAATGGATACAATGTATCGTTGCTATATACTACCTCTTGTCAGCTAGAGAAACATACCATGCAGTTTTCTGGAAGAAGAGAGAGTAGTCTGGTTCTATTGTTACTATGAAAATCTTTTCACATATGTTCACGATTTATAAATAGACTAGATTTGCTAACTGTCTGTATCTTATTATTTTTTGTAAACAAAAAAAGGGCTGTAGCAATAGCTACAGCACTTCATACCTTAGTTTGCCCTACGCGTTTACATAGGACGGGTGAGAAGTGCTGTCAGCATTCAATATGCCGATCTGAGTAAGTAGCGCGATTGCTATCTATTCTGATCGATATAGTAAATGCATCTGCTAGAGTACTGCAAAGGGAATTACAGCACTCCTCACCGTCTCATCCTCTCAATGGAGTCATCGAGATGGATCATCTGCAAGGATATGCCTTGCTCTAGACACCGATAGAAGTTAGGGAGATAACCCAACAATCAGTATCTACTAAGATAATACAAAAATAGCATTAAATAGTCCAAAAATACATAGAAAGCGAAAATAAGTAGGTTGACAAAAAAAGTAAAGTATTAATAAAATGTTTTTGTGGTGATGTATATCACATCTTTTGAAAAAGGTGAAAGAGAAGTGAGGTAGGTAGTCCGATACTTGATGATAAGTTGTGAGACCATTATACTCTAGTATAAGTTAATAGATTTTATCTCTCAGAGAATTATGAGTCAAGAATTTAGAAAGTGATTAGAGCAATCAATTATTCAATCTGATATTATTAAGTTATTTGATAACTTACTGACCTTGGGTGTAGAGGAGTGAGCATCTGATATTCATATTGAACCATTTGAAAATATGTCAAGGATTAGAATTAGGGTCGATTGAGTACTCGAGGAAGTGATGCAGTTTCCTCATAATATGCATGAGAACGTCATCTCAAAGTTTAAGATAGAATCAGGTCAGATGAGATCTGATGAGAAACGTTTGCCACAAGATGCTCGTGTATCTACGATGACGCTTACCAACAAAGAGATAGATCTACGTGCTAGTACACTACCAACAGTATGGTGAGAAAAACTAGTAATGCGTATAGTAGATAAGTCAAAAAAAATTCCAAAACTAGAAATATTAGGAATTGAGTGATCAAATGAGCATATTATCTACAAGCAGTTAAAAAAACCTAATGGAATTATCTTAACGTCATGACCAACGTGATCGGGTAAGACATCTACTCTCTATGCATGTTTACAATATATTAAAAGACCGGAAATTAATATCATGACATATGAGGATCCAGTGGAGAATAAGATCCCATGATTATCTCAATCACAAGTAAGATCAGATATTGGTTATACATTTGCTGCAGGGTTGCGTGCATGATTAAGACAAGATCCTGACGTCATTATGGTGTGAGAAATACGTGATGAAGAGACGTTAGAGATGGCAATGGAATCAGCTATGACAGGTCATTTAGTTTTTTCTACTATTCATACCAATTCAGCTGCAGAAACAATTACAAGAGTCTTCAATCTAGGAGCAGCTCCTTATATGCTTGCTGGTACATTCAATCTTGTGATGGCACAAAGGTTAACCAGAAGAATCTGTGAGGAATGTAAACATGAGCATAGCATCAAATGAACAGAAACTCATGCTGAAGTGAGAGAGGCATTTGTCCAGTTTGATAAAGAGAAACTCAAACAGGAAATACTTGAAAGATGAATAGATCAAGCTGCACGAGATGCTTTTATTACAGAGTGAAAGTGCCGATCATGATCATGAAAGTCTGAAAATGGTGAGGTATGTAGTCATTGTTGATGAACATGATTCAAATGAAGAACAGGTCTATTTGAATTGATGGACTATACTGATGATATCAAAGACATGCTAATCAAAGGAAAGACAGCGTTTGAAGTAGAAAAATTTGCTTTACAAAAGTGAATGATCAACTTAGAAAGAGACGGTTTGTTCAAAGCGATGAAGTGATTAATCCCAGTAAGTGAAGTATACAGAGTAGTAACACATAAGTAGTTTAGCTATCAAACACTGATGACACGATTGAAACGCCTTATTATTTTAGCAATAATTTTTGCAGGAGGGTATTACCTCACTACATGGATTTTGGATAAAATAAATTGAGGAGGCATGTCATTTGATAGTGATAATCAGACTGCAACGATTTGAATATTGCACAATGAAGTACGTAACTTAGTGCTGATTCAAACACATATGTTAGATGATACATATACTGCAAGTATTAGTGACGATAACGATGGAACTACTTTGGGATATGTTTCAGTGTTAGACAATCAGATTAATACCGATATGGTAGAGTTGTTGGAAGGAAGTAATAACAAAGGTAAAACCTTACAGCAATATATAACTAATGCTGACAATATCTTACTAGAGACACAGTGACATGTGATAGATTTGGAGCAAGAACGTCAAGAGATTGCTTTTCAAAGAACTGAATGTCAAAAGGATAAAGCGATTGCTGACAATACATTTTTTAGATGACTTGAGAGTAACAATACATCAGAGCTAGAGAGATGATTAGCTTCATCCAAAGAATTTGGTGCCTGTGATGTACAGCTAAGAATAGAGTATAATGCGCTTGGAGCCATCATTGCTAAGATAAACAAAAAGGGGGATTTATTAGCTCAGAAGCGTGATCTTCTTTCAGCTAACCAAGACGCAATTGTGCAAAATTTTATCTATTTCAAAGATACGGAACTTACATTGGAGACATTGGCTAAACTGAGAGATCAGTTAGATAAGATCCAGAGAGCAAATGCGATCTTGCAGTAGTTGTTGAAAGTCATTGTGAAGTACATATACTTTTCACAAACAGAAATCATTACTAATCAAAAATGCATAAGATGATCGACATATTTTTACAGTTGGAAAGATTACCAAGACTAATAGTTATTATGAATGTGATTCACCTGCTCACTATTGTGTGGGCAACATGGGTTGAATCCAAAAGAGGTTTGTTGCACAAAGAAGGGATGATGATCTCAATCGGATTGATCCTGATTGCGATATGCAGTACTTTATGTGTATTATGGATCTCAGCTACATGGCTTTTGGCATTCTATTTAGCAGCCTTTTGTGTATACTTGTTTATTGTTGTGCATGGCACAGTAGAACAAACTAATGCACATTATATGGCAAAGTAGTACGAAGAAACGTAGTATTGGTGGTATAACACAAGCGAGCTCCTATTCCCTAGGAGCTTTAGCT
>JAHDGZ010000033.1 GCA_020631605.1 bacterium | reverse complement strand
TGAATAGACAACAACTGTGATTGAACTATCGATGAAAACCAGATATGTAGATTACGTTCTGGTGGAGGAAATGCAGGATGTGGGAATGGTATTGTTGAAACACCAAATCAACAATGAAGAAACGAAGAGTGTGATTTGGGTATTGAGAACTGACAACCTTGATCATCATGTTCAGCTGTATGCAGCATGGTCAATAGCGTAACAGAAATCAATGTCTGCTGAAATGGAGTACTTGAAAGCAGCTGATCAGATGGTATCAACTGAACAGATGATGATGAAATCTGTGATGATGGTAATACAATCCCATGAGATTGATGTTCAGACCTTTGTAAGAAAGAAGTTCCTCATGAAGCACCTCAAACAAAACCTGCTTCTGATGTTGCTGCACAACCTATACAAGAAAAACCAACAACTATGCCAGAAGAAGAAAGCAATGATTGAAAAACAGAAATAGTCATTGAAACAAATAAACCTAACACTACTTCATTTGCACTGCCTCCTGTACATCCTGGGATGGGGACTCCAGACAACGAGATCAACACACTACTCTTGCGTAATGGTTGGCGTACGTATCAAGATGATGCTAACATACACTCACAAGCAGCTCCTTGGTCTACACTGTATCCAGAAGACATCAAGACATCTGTTGATCTACGATTCAAAGAGCTTCCACAAGCATACCAGTGAGAGAAACGATATATTGAACATCAAACCGCAGGTATTTTTGCACCTATTCGTTTCACTGATACGAATGAAACATGGTCTGAAGATGCCCACTTAGCCGCTGCAGAACATGGAGCCGTTCATATCCAATGAACATGACTCCCTGGTCAAGGTACTCCTATTTGAGTCATGGGACACTCTGCATCCTATCGTACACAGTGAAATCAAGATTTTTGAGCAATATTCAAAACTATTGCACTGAGTCAGCCGTGAGATATCCTCAAAGTATATGAAAAAAAGGACTCATGAGACTACCTTAGCCATCACTATCGTGTGACGGATATTGTGTTTGATGTACAAAAAGATGACATGAGCGTCTATACAAATCACTTATGAGATGAGGTATTGGTTATGGGTTCTTGTTTCAACGAATGACTTATTGGTTCTTTATGAGCGAGAATGTTTGTAATCGCAGAAAAGGTAGAGATGCAAGAGTGAACTCAGAAACTTTCTGCAGTATATATGTCTATGCTTGATTCTCATATAGCTAGCTTAGATGAGTGAGCAAAAGACAACTTGCTCAACACCTCACTCACTCTACAAACTGAGGCATCTTCTCTAGATATTGACAAAGACAAACTACTACTCCTACAGCAAATGCTTGATTATATCATATTATCCATTGAAGATATTCAAATCAATTAATCAACATGCACATTATCATTGAATCATGACATACCTATTCAGCGGACAAACCTATGGAGTGATCATTTCCTCATGGAAAAGATTACCCTATGGGTGACATTATTCAGAACAAGGAAATTTTCGATAGTATACAAATTGCACTTTGATTAGGTGAAGTACTTTCTCCTCATACAATAAAACATCTCATTCTTCATGATGAAATAGAGCACAAAGACAAAGACATCACTAGAATGTGATTCTTCTTTGCACGTACGCATATGCAGCTACGTGAACTATTCACACAAAGAGATCAAAGTGTTACCATTAAACTAGAAAGTGCATATATTCCTGATGCACTAGAGGAATCAATACAAACCATTATTCAGCAAAACGAAAATGCACAAGTCTTAGATGACTGAAAAGTCATCAAAATATGAAAAAAGGACATTAAGCTACTTTGATATATGTGAAATGACTCAATTCCTAGTTGTGAAGTATTGGATTACACCTTTTCTCAGATCGAAAAAAACACTGAAAAATGCGATCTTGCCATCAATATTCTTCATGAAAAATACCAAGCACAACAGTCTAAGGTAATCAAATTACTTCAATCAACTTGAGTGCCCTGCAATCTACTTATACTATTCTACGACAACTCAGGCAATGTGGTTAAGATTAGGAAACACTTTAGTTCACCAAGTGAAGACATTAATAAGCTTACACACTTTATTGAAAAGGCTACTCGTGCATAATACGATTTACTTCCAGCTAGATGGCACGACTATGGAACATTCTTCCTTGGTTTCCATGGTAGTATCTCCGTATCAGGATTTTTTGACAAACTTTTCTTTGTTTAACTGATAGATAGTCTCTCTGACTAAATGTAAATTATGAGATATGTTCAGTTCGTTTTTGAAAAGATATGCAATTCTTTCTAGATTTGAGCCTGATGCAACTGTACGATGAACACTATAATCGCTTACTCTATTCTCTTGTTGAGGCTTGGCTATCCACATAATATTCCACCCATCGTACAACCTGGGTCCAAATTTTTCTATATGGAGCGTATCTCCTATCAGGTGTCATACTTTTCCATCTCAGAGATAGATCCCAATAGACGTGCAGTGAAACGGATCATTTGTAGAACTCAAGCGTAGAACTGTACCTACTGGCAAGGTAAGAGCAGTATGTTCTTCTTCGTTAAATCATTCTTCACCATTGATACTGATTGATTCTGCATACTCAGCAGAAAACAATCCTTTTGTCTGAGAGGCTCATTCTCCATACAACAAACCATAGGCACTTTGTACAAAAGAAAGACAATAATAGTTACCTGAATTCTGATTTTTTACCAACAAATAGGTTTCGGGCTGCTGAGAGTTTATGGTATACTGTCCTAATGGCAAATTGAGCACACTATGTTGCAGTGCCTCTACCTCAGAAAACTCACTACTTTCAGCGCTCGTCAGATCATCAAACACTCTTTGAGCCTCTCTGAGCATTCCAACTCTACCATCTCCAAAACAAGCATTAAGGTGACTCGTCAACTGATTGGTAAAATCATCCTGATTACGATATGAAACAGTATGCTCACTACCACTATAAGCAATATGTATCGATCAAGCTTCTTGAATGGAAAAATTTATTTGTCTATCTTTGTATGTGATGCGTTGTTTTTTAACTCAAACCTTCTCTACGCGGACACTATTATCCGCATTTTCTACCTCTTCATCTACACTAAAAGATTCATCATAATCTCTATACAACTTCCTCCACACAATATCAACCTCGGGTCACAGCTTTGGTCTCTTCTGACTTTGTCGTGTTCATACCACATGATTGAGATGTCATCCCAAAGCTCTTTTGAATGGTCATATTGTACGATCATTTTTCGAAAGTGTGAATGTTTTTATATGATTGCCACCTATGCTTACTTTTACTTTTTCACTAGTTACTCTTTCTAGATCAAGAGTGAATCAACTATCTCACTTTTTACAGACAATACTTATTTTTTTTGCACTACGCTGAATGACTTCTTTTTTTCGTTCAGTAGCTAGTACTTCTCTTTGAAAACCTCTTTCTATCATCAAAATGCATCAAAAACATAAGATAGTTAAGTATAGCCACAGATTGTCTGTTTTGCAATTTAAGCCTCTATCTCTTTTCTCTCAATAATTATAAGGAGAAGCCAATCATCGAATCAAAAAAACACCCTTGCTACAAAACAAGAGTGTTCATTATTAACTGTATATACTTTCCTAATTTATGTCTCCCTCCAAGATATGATCTGCTGGCGCAGGATCGTCGTCTTCTGGCTCGAGAGTAAGCACATAAAAAGAATGATCACTGAGATCATCTTCACTAGTGTAATTATTTACCCATACACCATTTTCATAGGTTAGTCTTCCTGTCGATATTACAGAAAGAGGCGACTTTCTTACGATCCATCCTTCATAGAAATTATCACTTCCTGACATTGGTAAATCAGCAAAAGAAGTCATCAACTGAGTTTTTCAATCTGTATACTCTAACGTTCCATATCACATTTCATCTCCATCAAAATAGACACCTCTAATCACTTGAGCTCCTACTACATTTTCTAGTACTATTCAGTCATGCGTCACTACATCTGTTTCAGGATTTTCCTCTACAAAGAGTCTTCATTCCATTCCTTTTTCGCGGTGATTACCAATACTACAATAGTATTCAAACACTCATGCCTGATCTACAACAAAAGTCACACTAGTAGTCTCTCACGCAGAGATGATTTCTGATGCCACATCAAACTCATCTATAACAATATCATGCGTTCATCAATTGTTGATGAAATTAATCGTAACTGTATCACCTATATTAGCCTCAATTGTGTTGATAGAATACGAATAATTTTGTCCTTCTACATCGATTATTACGTCACTCGTGTTTACCTGGTCCGACATTCATGTTGTTTCTGACATCGTCTCTGCTCACTCATCTTCTGCAATACGCATTTCTACTCATGCTTTGACTGCTCAGAGCAACCAAGATTTCTCTTCGTCATCAGCAACCACTAGTTGAAACTTTTCTAATGTTGCAAAGAATCTTTCAAAGTCACCATCTAGTGATTTTTCTACATAGCTCACCAAAGCATCGGCTGCTATCTCTACCTTTTTTTCTAAGATAGGTGTTGGAACAAAAGCTGCACTTACGAAAGAAAAAGCCATCAGACCCACTACTGCCATTCAAATAATTTTTTTCATATGATTATTCAATTAAGTAAAAAGCATACAAGAGACATTACTTTTTAGGAAATATCCTTCTATATAAGAATATATGTAGTTACTTTTTTCACTTATGCAAGTAAAAAAGCGTGATCCAAGGATATGGGGATTCGAACCTCAACTTCTGGCTTCGGAGACCAGCGTGCTAACCATTGACACTATATCCTTATGTTTTGACTTGGATATCTTGTGTCCCCCTTCTAGTATCAAAGTCATCCGCACTTCTATCGAGAAACAGTGGCATTGCAAAGTTTTCTTCTAAAGAGGTCCCCATCCCAATTGCTATCTCTCTGAGTGTAGGATGAACATAAGTTGTACTCCTCAGTTCTGTCATATATGCAAGAGCTGGTAGTGTTCCCATCATCTCACAAGACATCTGATATCACATCGGCACATAATACTGTGCAAGTGTCTCATCTATTCAGAACTCTGTAATACTATTTTGGGTATTTTCTAAGTGTTCGAGCGTTTTGTTGCGTAGAGATTCAGGCAAAGACTCTAAATATCGTTTGTGAAATCATAATTCAGTAGTGAGCAAAGGCATCCTCTGAAAAGGAGCCCTATGTCTTTGTACATCTCTAAAAGAACCAAAATCTAGAAGATATCTATAAGTACATGTACCTATATTATCGATCCATGTAGGAAACTCTGTCTTCGCATTCGGTCTTGATTCTATGGTCTCTCTGTGTTTCTCTAGTTCTTTGAGATTGATTCCATTGTGGTATAGAGACAAGTCTGTTGTCTCCGTATCATGATAGTAATACTTCTCAGCTTGTTTGCTCACATAATCTTCTGTCTCTTTATATGTCTTAGCAGAAAAAGAGTTGGGATACTTTTCTAATACAGCATCCAAAAGAGTCTGGGCAACTTCTTGTACTTCAGGTAATGGATGATTTCTCAAAAAGAGAATTCTATCCGCCATTTGCCTTAGTGTTGTATGTCGAGCAAGATTGGTGCTACAACCAGCTGGCAAAAATCATCTGGTTATATCAAATGCCTTGGCAGTGATTGTCTTTCTGTAGGTGCTTCTTGGCACTCATTCTTTGATAGGATACATCTTACTCAAGCTCTCTTTGATTGGCTCAATGAGGGAAAGATAATGACTTCTCTGATCTTCTAAGAGTTTCTCTCACTCTGCTGTTCACAATACATTGATGAGTTTTTGTTGGGAAAAATCTATATATCTTGTCGATGATTCCTGACCATTGTATAGTTTCGTATCTTGTAATGCTTTGGCAGCCAACATTGAAATACCCTCTACAAAAACCGTCAAAGATCCACAATCTCCAATTGATTTATGGCCGTATCAGACATAAAATTTGGACATAAAGTTCTCTGCCCCTTTTTCTTTGAGTATCTCCAAGTGAGATAAAAATCAGCCTGTAGAGCGTGAATGGAGCGCTTGTAGCATTGCTTCTGCCTCACTATCTATGATTGCACCAGTATCTAGTACATACACATTGGCTCAGCTTGGTGTTTGGTGGTGAACGTGATTGAGATCTGATAGTCTTAGCATAGGACGCATATATAAGATAAAGAGAATATGTCTTTTTCATCTTTATTTTTGCTTACTATTTTCGTCTCTTCACGAGTGATTTTTTCTTCTGCATAGAGCAATATCCTTTTCGTTTGATTGAGCAAGCTTAAATCATCATCTTATCCCATTTTGTCATCTTCATCTTTTTTGGAGCACCCGAAACACAATATGACACTAATCAAATCAAAGACATAGCACGTAAACCAAAAAGGTGATCTTTTTCTTGCAATTGTTTTTAGTTTTCTCTATAATAGCACTTATCTGCCCAAGGTGCTATCTAGCGTCAGGCACATTTATATAGTATTATAGAATTATGTGAAAAATTATTGGAATTGATCTAGGAACAACCAACTCTTGTGTTGCGTATATGCTTGGAGACAAATCTGAGGTTATTGCAAATGCTGAGTGAAACAGAACAACTCCTTCTATCGTGTACATCAAAGGAGATGAACTTTTGGTAGGTGACCTTGCAAAAAGAAAAGCAATCTTAGAACCTAAAAATGTAGTTTATGAAGTAAAAAGATTTATTGGGAAAAAATACAAAGAAGTTTCTAAAGAAGCGAAAAACATGCCTTATGAAACAAAAGAAGGTAAAGATGGTGGTGTACTTGTTGTGGTTGATGGAAAGGAGTATAAGCCAGAACAAATCGCAGCATTTGTCTTACAAAAAATCAAAGCTGATGCCGAGAAATTCTTAGGGAGTGATGTAACACAGGCTGTGATTACTGTACCTGCTTATTTCAATGATAGTCAAAGAAACGCTACCAAAGCAGCAGGTGAAATTGCTGGACTTAAAGTAGAAAGAATTATCAATGAACCCACTGCAGCATCATTAGCATATGGTGAAGGAAAAAACAAAGACGAGAAGGTAGTTGTTTTTGATCTCTGATGAGGAACATTCGATGTGACTGTTTTGGAAATCGGTGCAGAATGAACATTTCAAGTACTTGCAACATCTGGAGATACTATGTTAGGTGGAGCTGACTTTGATGAAAAACTGATCGACTGGATTATTGATGACTTTAAGTCAAAAGAATGAATCGATCTAAGAGAAAACGCTATGGCTCTTCAAAGAGTAAAAGACGAAGCAGAAAAAGCAAAAATACAACTCTCTCAAACAGAAAGAGTGGACATAACTATACCATTTATCGCAACTGGTGATGATGGACAGCCAAGAAACTTGGATATCTCACTCACAAGAGCACAATTTGAAGAGATGACCAAAACTCTCATCAACAAGTGTAAAAAGCCAGTAGAAAGTGCTCTCAAAGACAGCAAACTAAGCAAATCTGATATCAATGAGGTGATACTTGTTGGTTGATCTACAAGAATGCCTTGGGTGAAAGATCTCATCAAAGATATGTTTGGTATGGATGCTAAATCTACAGTAAATCCTGATGAGTCTGTAGCACAAGGTGCTGCTATTCAATGAGGAATCATACAAGGAGATGTTTCTGATATTCTTCTTTTGGATGTGACTCCATTGTCATTAGCAGTAGAGGTGGAAGGTTGACTAGCTCACGTGATGATACCAAGAAACACCACAATACCAGCCAAGAAATCTAATGTCTACACAACTGCTGCTGATGGACAATCTGCTGTGACTATTCATGTAGTACAGTGAGAAAGAAGTATGGCGAGAGACAACAAGTCGTTGGGACAATTCAACCTCGAAGGAATCCCAAGCAACATGAGAAGAGGGGAACCTCAAATTGAAGTAACTTTTGATATTGATGCAAATGGAATACTCAATGTTCACGCAATGGAGAAATCTACTGGTAAAGAGCAGAAAGTAACTATCCAATGAGCTACTTGAATCAGTGATGAAGAAATAGCAGCGGCTAAAGCTGATGCAGATAAGTTCGCAGAAGAAGATAAAAAGAAATCTGAAATAATAGAAGCAAAAAACAGGCTAGAAGCTGTTATCTATCAATTAGAAAACATGAAGAAAGATAACGCTGACAAGATACCTGAAGATGAAATGAAAAAGGTTGATGAATTGCTCGAAGAAGCAAACACTCTCAAGAACAAAGAGGATGTTACCAAAGAAGAAATCGACACAGAACTTGAAAAGTTTACTAAAGAATTCCAGGAACTGATGGGGAAATATGGAGCAGAAGATAACACTGCTCATCCAGATCCTGATGATATCGTGGGAGACGCTACTCCTGAAGCTGAAGTAGTTGATGCTGATGAGTAAATAACATCCATAAACAAGTTAAAAAATCACTGCTAATCAAGCAGTGATTTTTTGTTTATTTTTCTATTGACTTCTAATAATAAAGCACTAGTATGCTTGTCCCTCTTTACTGTAAAACTACTTTTATTGAGGGCGTTTCGGAGCGTATCCGTTTTTTTCATAAAATCAAAAATCACACAAAAAAAGAAGAATTCCAATGATTAAAAATTTTTACCTCCCGGTACTTTTCCTACTCAGTTGCCTCCCATCAATTATTGCTCAGAACAACCATGATGGCGTCATTAGCGTTGAAATCTTAAACAACTCGTTCAATGAATTCAAACAGCTTCACGATAGCCTTCCTGGTCTTGCGTCAGCAATCAATATGAGAGAAGAACTGTGCTCCAGCAATGATATGTTTCTCTTAGATGATGCAAACCTACTACTACTGGAGTGCAAAAACACTTTGGATAGCATAGACGCAGCCAATGCAACCGTCAATACAGCAAAGATTCGCTTATCCAGAAACCTTGCATTCAAGGGCGATAGAGATGAAGCAAATTCAGTTGTACATAGGGCTATCTACCTACCAGCTTACACAAAAAACTGTAGTGGCTATGTAAACATTTCCCCTGAGCATTGTGATGCCATTTCACTCTTGAGAAGGCATACACAGAAATTGAAGTTTATCCTCCACGAAACGAGAAAAAAAGTCTCATGGATTAACTCTCATGCTAAAAGTTGATAACTATCAACTGAAATTCGAATAAGAATTTCCCTAACCACCTCTTATAGCAGGTGGTTTTGTAATTATTGGAAATTTTTATTAAGGATTTTTCTTTACAATCTCTGATACAATCTCACTCATCGCCAAAGCTTTGAATGTATAAGTAGAAGAGTACTTCTCTCGTTTGGAGGTATAACCATGAGTCCATGCCAACTGTGATAGTGACCGAAGTAGTTCATTTGTGCTAAATCTTTCTGTACGTAGTCTCATATGATTGTGTAGCTCTTGATAGAACTCATTATCTTGTGATGGATTTTCCCAATCGAAGGCACCATCTTTGCTACGATCAATCACTTCTTGTATTATCCATAGGGGTCTAAATTCTCAACCTATTCGTGCACTTGCGAGATACCAACTGACAAACTCATCCTGATCCAACTCTGGGAAAAGTCTAGAAAAATTTTGTAGAGCTTCATATGATTGATCTTTTCGATTTTCTAATACTGGAACACTCGAAAAATCTGCTCAATTTTTATCGGATCGTTCACCACATGTCATTCCATGATAGAGATCTTCTTGATACATCAACACAATATTTTTCTGTTCTTCAACATTGGACATGTCCAATTTTTCTCATCAAAGATACTCAGCATATATTTTTCCAAAAATATCTTGTTTACCGACAAATCTTTTGGGAATACTATCTCTCATATAGGTATAGCTTGGCATGAGTTGCCAAATACCGCTTGCCTTCACACTCGAAAGCGCATCAGGATCAAACGATGACTCTAATGCTGGCAATCACTTCATAAACAAATCTTTGACCTTGTCTGGAAGCTCACGATCTATCAACTTTTCTTCATGTATCAAATCCAAGAAAGTCTTGTCAGATCATGGTAATTTTTGCATCAAATTTGAAGTCAAAACCTCATCGATCGTAAGATC
>JAHDGZ010000003.1:7149-49459 GCA_020631605.1 bacterium | reverse complement strand
CAGATGCAGTATTTGTCTCACTCTGATTGAGACTGAGTGGTAGATAAAAACTCTGGTTCTACTGAGAGTCTCAAAGGTGCAATTACCTTGGAGCCAGGATATAAAATTTCGTTAGATGATCCTCGTTATAATAAGCTTTCGATCAATAATATCTTTGCAAAACCCCAACCAGAAGAAATAGTCATCGACGAAGGTAAACAAAAAGTGAGAGCTTTTCTTGATGATGGTTGATACATTGCGTTGAATGGATCAAGAATATGAGAAAGGCCATATATTTATGAATGATATACAATAACAAATCTTGATCATACTGATCAGTGATTTTCAGGTAAAATGATTCCAGAAGAAGGTTTTGAGGAATGAAAGAACTATCGTTGGGAAGATGGATATGCCCATAGTTTGAATAATCTCCTTTCTTCTTATAACTCATCAATGGATGCTCCGCCAACTCTTCGTGTAGATTATTCTCTTACAGAGAAAACATGAAAAGAGACAGTAGTTGCATACCCAGTATGGTCTGAACAAGACGGTGCCCGAAGTTATCAAGATGATGTAGGATGATATGTTCCTGTTTATGATCATACCGTGCTTTCATTACAGAAATCAATAGATCAAACACGTGAGACTAAACAAGCATTGCTTGCAGTTGATTACTCATTAGATGATATCGGGGATGAGCTGAAAGATTTTTGAGAACATCAAGAAGCATATGAATCATATTTTGATGAATTTCATGGAAACAAAATTGATATTGAAAATTCAACTATTGATGTACAAGATTATGCTATCGTATTTACTTTTGATGATGCGTACACTAACTCATGGTATAATATAGATCGTCATATAAATCGTAACGACGTAACAACTGCAGATGGATCAATTGATCCCTCTCAACTCAAGAAAGCTATTGCTGCAGAAATATCTGCAATAGTTTTGGAACATAAGGTCATCAAAGAAGATAAAGAAACACTTCCGGTTGCATGACTAAGTGCTGAATTTGCCGAAGCATGTCAGCCAATTAACTTAGGGAAAAATACGTGTGGTGCCTCTGTTCGTGCAATTCTGAAGAAGTTTTGAATCAAGGGTATTCCTGAGTCATGATGTGATGGTTGTAACTGGGATGATATACTTGTTGATTGAACAAACGCATGAAGATTTAGTCATAATGGAAGAGAAGTTCGTTTTAATGAAGTAGAGTGTGATACACCTTTTGATGCACCAGCATGATCAATCGTAGCGTTTGGTAAGAACGCTCAGCATCCTAGGGCTTCAGCTGCGAGAAAGAAATACTGACATGTAGAAGTAGTGTGTGATGACGGTAAGTTTAATCACTACCAAAAAGCTAACCATGCATGATGATCTGCTAGTATTACTGAGTCAGAGTCTACATATACTTCTCGTAATGAATGTATGAAGAAGACCTGATTTACCGGACATGCTTATGTGATGGAGTATGCTGATTATTCTTAATTGGAACTCCTTGATATGTTTACATATATCACTATTGATATATAAAACATAACTCATTGAGAAAACTCTGATCTATAACAATAGATCATACAAACCAAATGCCTATGGCCAAGTTATCAAGATCTAGAATTACCGTTAATCGTAGAAGTTTTTCTGGAAGACATCTCAATCTTAAAAGAAGAAACTACTTCATCAGAAAGAAGGTTCATCCCCAGGAAAAATGTTATCTTAAACTTAATTCTAGATTGAAAAGAGCCTAACCACCTCCCAAGATCTATCGCAAGAGTACATGTCCACTAGTAATTAGATGGATGATTAGACACATACCTATGGGATTTATGAGATCCCATAGGTAAAAAAACGCAAAAAATATGTGTGTAAATGAGTTGTGAATGCTGCTACAAACATTACTATACACATGTTATAGCTCTCTTATCGAAAGATGGAAAAACACGAAGATAAAAAAAAACGTCAGTATTGTATCAATTTTCTCGATAGATTTTCTAGAAAACTTTTTAAAATGTTTCGTGATGAGACCGTCTCTCAGAAGAAATTTTTATCGTCTTTTTCTAGATTCAGTAAAAAACTTGCACCATTTGATGATGTACCGTTGTACTCTCCTTATCATAAGAAATTGAGAGAATTTGTACAACAATTGGCGAAAAAAATAGAAAAAGATTTTGATTTGGATGCGCTTAGATCTCCAAGCATGAAGGAATTAAACCGTTTGCAGAAGCTTAAAAACTCTACTGTATACAAAAGAAGTAAGTCTATTGATGACAACGAACTAGACTAAAGCACAGGCTCTGCGAATGCTTGTTCGTCTACACTGTCTATGTAAATTATCTTCCCATCTAGTATGGCTTCAGTGATCTTTCTAACAGCTGAATTATATGTGTTTGCAAACGTTGATTTCCCAATATTCATCTGTACTGCTCATTCAATAATATTATATCACATAATTGCCTTAAGCCTCAAAGACTCTATTTCATCATGTGTTAGAACCATTATCGCTTTTTGAGAATCACTTTCAAGTGGTTGGAAGATTGATTCACCTAGAGAGGAGTTGACGGTTCTTATTTTCTTTTTTCTTCAATTTTTTTTTGAGGGTGGTTGATAAATGTGCATGACATGTCTCGACATAAATTTTTGGAATATTCCAATAAGTAGACTACTCTTTCTTGTCCATCTTTCAAGAGATTGTCATGTCTGATGATGTTGCATCTAGTACTTGTTAGTTTTTTCAACAACAAAAAGAGTGATAGGTTTTATCTGCTTCACTCCTCTTTTATTATTGATTGTTTTTTCTTGCGCTTTTGAGCTATCTAGTCGTTTACTAGCTAACTTTTGTGATGATCAAGTACATAAGAATAATAACTACTACTACTCAAAGAAAGAGTAATGATTTGTTTTTTTCTCTCTTTAGATTGTCTTGAAGAAGAAAGATTTTTGATTCTAATCTTTGTTTCTCTAGCATAGTAGTTTGTTTCTGTGAGTTGTACTCTGGTAGAGCAATCATAGATTGCAGCTTTGCTTCTAATTCACCTATTCTTTGTTGCAGAACAAAAATCATTTTGTTCTTGTCTTCAATAACTTTATCTTTTTCGTTCAGCGTTCACAAGAATGTATTCATTTTATTGTCTATGATTGTCTCAATGTTGTTTGTAGACAATGTCTTGGTTGTGGTTTTTGGTTGAGTCGCTTTTCTAACGATATCAACAGTACTTTGTTGGTGCAGTGACTGGTAATCTGCTTGAAGATTGCTTAACTCATCCGTAGAAAGTAGTATTTTGTTAGCAATTTTCTTGTAAGAAAGTTTTCCTGATTTGATATATCTATCAATAGTTCTTGTAGATACTCAGAGCATTTCTGATGCTCTTTTTCTGGTGATAGTAAATGTTTTACTCATTGCTGTT
The DNA here is from genome assembly GCA_020631605.1 of bacterium. Taxonomy (GTDB): domain Bacteria; phylum Patescibacteriota; class Gracilibacteria; order Absconditabacterales; family Absconditicoccaceae; genus JAHDGZ01. The sequence goes on along the minus strand of JAHDGZ010000003.1, from coordinate 46,073 downwards.
GATTTTTTAACTAGTCAAATAAATTGTATCGCATACTTGTTCAGGCTATAGTTTTGTTGTTTACAAATCTAATCCTCTACTATCTATCTTGTCTTGTGCATCCTTGAGCATGTTTTGTACAAATAGTGTAATGAAAACTCACTCCATAATAGACAAGAGACTAATGAGAAAGTAAGCTCATGAAAACGACTTATATCAACCGAACACATACATGTTGGTCACTATTCATCACGCTACATTTTCAAAGAAGACAATAGCGATTATTACAAAAAAGATAACGGCTAGTGCTAGATAGAGATATTTGAGACGCATAACGATCGTAAGGAATAAGATAAATTATTGAATTGTTTGAACTACGTAATCAACGATAGATAATATAAGTGCTAGTAATACAATTTGAATCATGTTACCTACCTGTATACTAATTCCTGTTGATTGTGTCAAATAATTAATACTCATGATAAATATATACAACATTAACACATTGATAATGAGTGACCCGAATCATAGTGTTAAGATGTTGAGAGGCAGCTTGAAAACCATGATAACCCTTTTTATGATTCTATTTACTAAGAAGAATATGAGTCAGACAAGCAATAACATAAGTATAACGCTGTATTGTCCATTGTTGACAATTGCGAACCCTAACTCAGGGATGTACGTTGATAATGCATAGAGTATGATTCCGTAGAGAAGAGATCCGATAATAAGCTTCTTAAGCAGGCTTAACATATTTTTGAAAAATGTGATAAGGTGAAATTTACGATAGTCATGTGTCTAGGTATGTCAACATGTTTTTTTAGTAAGAATCTAACAAATCATCGAATGTTGTTACGATCTGTTTATTGTGGTAAGTGTTGATGGCATTTCTTACGGCTACTAGTGTTATTACAGCGGCTCTCTGCCTTCTTGTTGATACTTCAAATCACTCTTCTTTGAGTGTGTTGTAGTCTCGTTTTATGACTTCTTCTATAGGTTTGGATGCAATCAGATCTGCAGTAAAGCTTGCTGCTGCTGATGTAACCATCGATGGACTTCATGTATAGTGTAATGATATGATAGTTTGTGTAGTTTCATCTAATGTCAGAAATATGGTAATATCATCTCCACATACTTTGTTTCCTTCGTGGTGAGTAATAGTGTAAGTGTCTGGTTCAAAGTTGTTGACAGGACTACGGAAATATTCCATAATAAGCTCTGACTGCATGTGTATGATTGTGTAAATAGATTATTTTTTGGCATAGTATAATGTAAGTGCGTTTGCTAACCAAGAAGTCATCGGTGTACTACGTACATAATCTTCTTCTGCCCATAAATAGTCACTATGTTCATCACTAATGGCAATACTTGATGCATTTGTTTCTGCCTTAAACAGCAACAGTATGAAATAGGTGTCATTATCTTTTCCATGTGCGGTGTACGAGAAGTCACAGTGTATTTCTCCAGCATGATTTATTCACGTCTCTTCTTGTATTTCACGTAAGATTGCTTCTTTAGCAAGTTCAGGCACTTCTACTTTTCCTCCAGGTAAATCCCACTGTTGAGAATCAGATCTTTTGAGTAGCAAAATCTTTCCTTCTGTGTTTGTTAATAATGCTTTTGTGTGGATATGATACTTCATCCAGAAGATACAGAAAGTAAATTACTGTTCCATGCTCATTTTTGCGCTTGTTATCTCTGATATTTCTTGGGTAATTGCGGCTTGACGAGCTTTGTTGAAGGTAAGTTTTAGTGATTTGATCATGTTTCATGAATTATCTGTTGCGTTTTTCATTGCTAACATGCGAGAAGCGAATTCTCCCGTTTTGTTCTGTAAGATTGCTCAGTAGATTACATGTTTGATGAAGAGCTTTTGAAGCTGTTCTTTGAACTCATCTGCCGATGGTTCAAGTTCTAAATCTTTGTTCTCAAGTTGCTCAGATTCCGTTCGCTCTATTCAGACTTGTTGTGTGAATTGCACGATACTTTCTTTATTGAGTGGCAATAATTGTAATGAGACTGGCAGTTGTACCATTGTGCTTTGAAAATGATTGTAGCACAGTGTGATACGTCAGTACTTTTTGCTTTCTAGTGCTTGAGAAAGAAAGGTTTGTAATTCGAGTAAGTCTGCTTCAGTGAAGTTGTCCTTGAGGTGTAATGATTGAACAGTATTCCCACTAGTCCTTTTGCTGAATTCTATAGCTTTTTTCCCAATAGCAAATATTTCTGTTTCTTCAGTTATGTGTGGAGTAATCATCTTTAGTAGTTTGCTATTGAGTGATCCACAGAGACCTTTTTCTGATGAAACAATGATGTAGAGTTCTTTTGTGCTGCTTATCATATCTGCATCGAACAGGTCTACTTTGTCCTTGATGAGTGATACGATTTCCAATAGTCACTCTAAGTATGTTTTGTAGTTATCTGTTTGATTTTTTACTTTTTTGAGCTTCACTGTTGAAACAATTTCTAATGCTTTGGTTATTTTTTTGATATTTCCTACTGATTTGATTTGTTGTTTAATTGCCTTTAAGTTTGCCATGATAGAATTCTCGTGTGTAAAATGATAGCCTTCATTTTCTTTTTAAAAGAAAAAAGCTGACTAAGTCAGCATATTTATTAGTGAGATTTATCGTTTTTGCAATAGTTTATCTATAGAATATTAACTAGTAACTTGCTTAATACCTGATCTATCAAAGATTTTTTGGACTACTTCTTTAAGTAGTTGAATTGTTTTTTTTGTGAGAGCAACAAATGACTTAACTGCGACTATTTCAAAGCTCTCAATCACTCAAGACCATTGCTTGAATACTATGAGAAACTTGTTTGAACTTATGTTAAGTGTCATTTCGTATACCTCATCTTTTAGTTCTTGTATTCATGCACTGATAGTAGGAGTGCTGATATGATGCATGCCTATGCTTTGTTGTGTAAACAGCTGTGTCTGATTCATAGTTGTTTTTGTACATAGACTAAAGAGATGATGTTTTTATGTTCTTTCCATGAAGAAAAACAATGGGAGAATCGTTATTATTCTACGGTAAGGTTCGTGTTGATTTTCTGGTAAGAGTTGTTATTATTTAATCAACAGTTAGTTCACTCCTCTACTGCTATGCCACAATCTCGTTTAGAATTGATCGTACAGAAACTTCGCAGATACAAAGGAAAGCTTTTGGTGATGAAGAAGTTTAAAGACTTAGTTGTTCATATTCTCTGAGATTCATATAGCGATCAAAAGCTCTATAAGCTAGCATATCAGCTTAAACATAAGGGTTATTTGATATCCCTGAAGAAAGATATTTTCTTGGTTAAAGAGCCAGATGCCACTATTCATGAACAGCAAATCATAGACCAGCATTATCGATCTATTCTGAAGAAACACATAAACCAGTATCTACCGGGTAAGCGATATATCTGATGATTGAAGGCTTTGGAGCTTCATTGTATGAATTTTAGCGCTCCTGATGAGATTCTTTTAGTCTCCGAGTCCAAACAATCGACTGAGATTCTTATGTTCGAGAAAAAGCTCTTATGTAAGAGATATACTTCGAGAAAGCAGAATCTCTTTCGTTCTTTTTATTGACTGGCACAGAAATATAAGATCTGACCTAATGCCTTTCATATAGCAACTATAGAGTTGGCTATTTTGGAGACTCTCTATAGTCCCAATATAGTTAGTCAATGATATGCGCAGACATTAATCAAAAAATTGCTTAAATCTTATTATAAAAGTTTTGATTTATCCGTTATAGAAAAAGTGCTTTCGCTAGGAAAACACCACAGCAGCACACAAAGACTCTATGACCTGATTGGTAGACAACATAAAGATATTGGGAACTGACTCATTACTCTTATGAAAAAGTATTCTTACTAGTTTTTGATGTATACTTTGTATCTTGTTGCTTTTTCTTTCATGATACTATTTTTTAGTGTTAGTGACGTTTTTTTTGGAAGAAAAAATCTAGAACAGATAAGAAGTGTTCCTCTATTAGCATGTTTTCTCATGATTTTCTCTACCTTTTCCATCAAGTGGGGGAATAGATACACGTAGACTATGTCTACTCTTTCTCGATTTATTTTCTCAGGATTTTCCATGAAATCATGTTCTATTAATGATATGTTTTGGATTCCCCATAGTTTGTTTATTGCTCTTCAAAATCTAATTGAAAACCTATTGTTATCATAGCCATATGCGTGTTTTGGACTCCAATGTTTCAGAAAATATCTGACTACTTTCCCCTCTCCACATCCTAAATCAACAATGGTTTTTCCATCTATACTTTCATAATTTTCTAGATAGCTTTTTAGTAATAATAAGTCATGTGAAAAAGAACCAATAGAAGGAACTCCATTGGTTGAAAGAGTGGTGAAATAGTAGTAATAGTAATAGCTTGCACTAGCTAGTATAAGGACTAAAAGCCCTCATGATAGTAGGAGAAGTATGTAGATCATGAAGTAGATTTCTACTTACCAATAAATTCTTGTCCACCCATGTATGACTGTAGAATAGTAGGTATTTTGATACTACCATCTTCTTGTTGATTGTTCTCCATGATGGCAATGATGATTCTTCATAAGGCAAATGCAGTTGCGTCATTCATGTGTACTACTTCTTTTGTGCCATCCTCTCTTTTTACTTTTATGTTTAGACGACGAGCCTGGAAATCAGTCATTCGGTCAGAAGTATGTGTTTCTCTATAAGTTTTTTGTGCTGGTATGTAGGTATTGATATCCATCTGTCTGTAATCGATTGATCACATATCTCCCTTGCAGATTGCTATAAGCTGGTATGGGAGTCATAGGGATTCAACTAAGTGACATTGTAATGCTACGATAAGATCTTGTTCCCCTTCACCATTTTCTTTTGTAGCGAATGTTTCCATTTCAATTTTGTCAAATTGGTGTGTTCTGAGTATCCCTCTTGTGTCTTTTCCGTATGTTCATGCTTCTCTTCTGAATGCTGGTGTACATGCAACATATCTCACAGGAAGCTCTTTCTCATCAAATGTCTCATTCATGTGAATTGGACCCAGACTGTGTTCTGCGCTTCATATTAGCATCAACTTATCTTGTTCTAGGCAGTACCTGTCATCTTTTGGATGTAATCTTCACATTTTTTCTGCTGTATCGTACTTGATCATCAAAGGTGGTATAACAAGCTGGAATGGTTTTGTTGATACATCTAGATTGTTTTTTGCAACAACTTCTTTGATTACTTCTTCGTTGGTAAGTGTATCAAATGTATACTGAATAATAGCATATTGTAGTTTAACAATATCACCCTTGAGATAGAAGAATCTTGCACCAGTTACTTCAGCTGCTTTTTCTTTGTCTATCATTCCTAGATCCTCACCTAATGTTTGATGATCTTTGACTTCAAAATCAAATGTAGGAATGTCTCATACTGTTTTCACAACGACATTGTCATCTTCATCTTTTCCATCTGGAACATCTGGGTGGATGAGGTTGGGAACAGATGCCAATCATGCGTCTAGCTGCTCTTTTACTGTTATATATTCATCCTGTATTTTTTGAATATCTGTTTTTAATTTTTTGGCTAGTTCAATATTGCGCTCTTGACCAGCAACTTTTTGTTGATGCTTGAGATCATCACTTTGTTTTTGTAGTGTTTTTCTTTGGTCGTCCAAAGAAATAATTTGTTCAAAATTGATATCTTTGTGTTTGGCAATTGCTGCTTGTTTGAATTGTTCTAGATTGTCGCGTAGTTTGTTGATATCTATCATGTTTTTTATGGTCATAGAAGTAGAAAATGCATACAAAGAAAGATAGGAAAGATAGGTACACTTGCAAGTAAAGGTAGAAGATGTAGAGATAGAGAAAGCTTTTATTGTGAACAAGTAATGATGGATATTCGTGCAGTAGTTGTATGAATTGCTTTGGGGTTAATCGGCTCATATTTGTTGGCCAAGATATTCAATCGAGTGGATATTATCTGACATCGTAAAGATGCAGTAAAAAAGGCAAAAAGTGTGGTGCTTGGTCAAGCTACTGAGAATGTTGCTCCCCTCATGGTTAACTTTCCTTATCACTACAAAGATTGTGTTTTTTTATGAAAATGAGTGGATTATATTGTCTTTGATGGCCTGTATGAGTGAGAGCTTCGTGAAATAAGCCTGGTTGAGATCAAAACTGGCTCTAGTAGGATGAATAGAAATGAAAAAATGATACAAACTGCTGTGAAAGAATGAAGAATAACGCACGAGGTAATCAGGATATAATTCTCTTCCTCATTAACTTTTACCGTTTTCGGTTTTCTATAGGTTTTTTTTTCATTATGTGCTCTTTGATGTTGTTTATTTGTTGTAATGAGTTGTTACTATCGATCTTTCTCACTATTTTGATGAGAGGTAGTATAGTTTCGTAGTATGAATCATTTGTCATTTTTTTCTCATCTATCTTGGCTAGTTGTCATTCAATGTCTGCTATTCTTTTCTCTCAACTCTTTTGAGCAAGACTACTTTTGCTATTTTTTTGTATCGTAGCTGTTGCCCATTTTTTTAGAGTGTTCAATGATTCTGTAATGGATTTTGGACTTTTTTCTCATAGACCAGAAGTAGTTATGCTGCCTAGTACTATTTGCATTACTTCATTGAGATGATTATTGTTCTGAGATAAGACGTTTTTGAATGTCTCTACTCATTCATATCATACTAGTAAGTCATCTAAACTAATGAGCTTCTGTCACTGTGGATATGTTAGCTTGTTATAAATCACTTGGTTAGTAACTCTGTTTATAATGTTGGTAAGTAAATTATTTAATAGTTTTTCTTTTACTTGCTCAGCTGATTCACTACCTTCGCTCATTCGATAGGTTTCTTCTCCCGTGTTGTGTGTCATCATCTTTTGAATCTTCTGAGGTTGGACTCCTATGAGTTTTGTTAATCTCATGATAGAGCTTAGTTCCCCTTCCTCTACTATTCCTGACCTTGTTTCAATGTCTATGTGACCATTGTCCCCTATATCAATTTTTTTAATATGTGTCCATTTGTCTCCTACAGTGAGAGAAAATGTGTACGGATCACCATCCATAAAGGGTGCCGTGCTGGAGATTTCTTTAATATCAAAGGTATCCCTGAGAAATTCATTTACTTCAAGTGAGGATCCGTATCCTGAGGTTTGTTCCTTCCATATCTCTACTGTTTTATCTGATCATAAGAGCAATAACATATCGATAGGGTCGCCAAGCTCTAGATGAGAGGGTGTGTTTCACAACTCAGGATATAGTTTCATACTGTCTCTTTATTTAAAATAGAATCAAGTCGCTACTAGTACAGAGACTATGACTGTTAGGATAATATCTTTTTTGCTTGGTTTTTCACCAAGATAGAAATAAGCGATTACTAGTTCTAATGCTACTTGTAAGAATCAAAGCAACAATACAGCAGTTGCTCAAAGTTGTGTAATCAAATAGAGGGATATAACTGTTCATGCTGCACCAATAAACGACGCTCACAATCTATTTTTGTAGAATCAACCATTAAATTCTTTGAATTGTCCTTGGGCATGTGATACTATGATTATAATAGACAACATGATGACATATATGATACTATCATAGATATAAAATACTTTGTCTGAAACCTGTAAGATAGTTCGACTCATAATAATATAACATATTGATACGAGCGTTTGAATAATAAGAATATTTCTAAAATTATTTGGTAGTTTGAAGTGCTTGAAATCAATTGAGAATCAAATAATTACTACAACTGCAGATAATGATATGAGAAGTGCAGTAAGTGATACATCTTTAAAAATGAAAAAGGATAAGGTGAGAGAAAATATTTTATTTAAGTTACTAAAAGGAACGAGAGTTGCTAACGACTCTTGCTGATTGAGTCTTTGGCTCATGGGTCTGTATACTAATTTCATTAATATTGCTCAACAGATGATAGCAATAATTTCTCGAGGTATCCTAAGATCAGAAAATTCAACCATTCCAGTTGTGATATAGATGATTGTAATAATTATTGATCCAATCATTCAAAAAAATGAGAAGACGTACATAGATACCGATTCATTTCATTTGCAAATGGCTAATGCTTTTCTCCATAATACGCTTGCTACACCCTTGAAACAGGTGGATAATAGTGCTCCCCACATTAGGACTTATTTTTTTTGTTTAAAAGTGCTTCTTGTTCATACAGTTTTTTTAGTTTACTTGGAAGAATAATAGTTGGTAGGACACCTTCCATTCCTTGTTCATCTATAGAAATATCTACTACTTTTGTCAGGAGTATATTTTCTTCCATTTGTTTTATCTCTTCTATAGTATAGTTTTCTATATCGGTATCAGTTCATGAATCATCGTTTGAGCTTGCATGAGATCAACCTTGTTGTGGCGCTGTTTCACTGATGTTTTCTATAGCAGCCTCCATAGAGGCATCCACTGATGCTTGCTCTTGTTCATGATTGTCTAGTGATCATAGTTTACTCGGAACATACTGTTTTGCATTGTTCGTTTTCTTCACCGATTTTTCCTTTCTGTTGATTCATTCAAGACTTTTCATCAGACTAGTATTTTATGTAGTTAAATCTCTTCTCCCTAAGTATACTAGCGGCTTCTTATAAAATCAAAAAATACTCTCTTTTTTTCAAAAGAAAGTACTGTATCTAGAGGTTTTGTGGTCTATTCAACAAAATGAAGAAAAACTCCACTGTATTTGATAACATTCGTGATTGTATAGAGTGTTCCATCGTCTAATTCTAATGTGCCATTATCACCTGTTTGTCATCATCATGTAGCATAGAAAGGTGTGCGATCAAATACCATGATTCTTTGTCCATCATCTAGTTGAAATTGTTTTAGAATCGTAGGATTGAGCGATTCAAGTGTATCATATCATATAAATTCTGTAGGTTGTACACCTTCCAAGTATTTCGCTCGGTCTACTCCTCTCGTGAATTTGTCTTTGCTGCTAGATTTTGCTTTTTTCTTGGCAGCTGACATAGCTTTTTCATATCAGAGTATATCTACTTTGATTCATGCATCTTGTGCTATCTCTTGTGTTAGTTCAACAGGGAAACCAAATGTGTCATAGAGTAAGAAAACGTCGTCTCCCGAAAGTGTATCTGATGTGATTCATTGTATTGTTTTCTTGAGTTGTTTTTCTCCTTTTTGTAGTGTATGGAGAAACTTATCTATTTCTTGTAGTAAACGGTGTGCTATCTCTTCTTTATGTTGTGTATCGCTTTGATCTATTCAACTGTATTGTTTGTCAAACAACTCAAAAATATGATTAGTGAAGTCATGAATGAAGTTATGTAACTCTTTTTCATTATGATCAGCATGGAGTTTGTTTAGGTGGAATCATGCGCGTCTGATTAGCCTTCTTAAGACGTATCACCTTCCTTCATTGCTTGGCACTACTCCATCGCTGAGTAAAAAGATACTTGCTCTCACATGATCTAAGATAATTCTGTATGATTTAGTCACTGCTAATTCTACCTCACTCATAAGTGATTCATTTTTTTTGAGCGCTGGATAGCTAGTAGATGTGAAATTTTCAACTAGTGAAATACTTGAAAAGAATAAGTCAGTTTCGAAGATGGTTTCTGCTTCTTGTAAGACCATGGTGAGCCTTTCCATTCCCATTCCTGTATCAACATTCTGCTGACTTAATGCAGCATATTCTCCTTTTTCATCCTTGTAGAACTCCATGAAAACATTATTCCAGATCTCTATGAATCTATCGTTTATTCCTATGTTCCAATCATTAGGACCGTAGTCATCTCCTCTATCATAGTGAAATTCTGCGCATGGACCACATGGTCAGATAGCTCCCGCTGGTCACCAAAAATTATCACATTTTTCACCGTGAAACATTGGAATTGCTTTTATGTGCTTAGGATTCATTCCTAATGATAGTAATGTATCGTGAGCTTCTTGATCATATGGTATAATCACCTCTCCGTCTTTTTCATATCATCAAAATACACTACAACCAATTTTATTTGGATCAAGATTAAGGTATTTCTCATTGGTCAGAAATTCCCATGATCGAATAAGTGATTCTTTTTTGAAATAATCACCTAGTGATCGATTTCCCATCATCTCAAACATACTAAGGTGTCTTTCATCACCAATATCTTCGATATCATTTGTCCTAATACATTTCTGGATATTATAGATTCTATCACCATTGGGGTGTGGTTTTCCAGAAAGGTAAGGTACAAGTGGTTGCATCCCAGCCACATTGAAAAGTACTGTTTTGTCTTCAGAAGGAGCAACAAGAGAGACCGGCTTTGCTGTTTTATGATTTTTTTCTGTTCGAAATTGATTCCAAAGTGTACGTATTTGAGAGGATTTCATACGGTTATAATAAGAAATAATACGCTATAATATGTTGTTATTCTTCTTCTGAATCTTTTATGTTTGTGATGAAATCATATAACTTGATTTTGTATATACCTATATCAGTCATCATATATAATCGTAATTTGTTCCCATCAACTTCACTGATAGCTATATCTATGACATTTTCATCTTGAAGATCAAACTTAAACTTCATAAGATACTTGAGACTATAGTTTGTGGCGTATGCATCATTTGTTTTAAGTCATGTACTGTCATAGACAGTTACTGTTTGATTGTCTTTATCGAAGAACAAGACATATCTAGTATTGATGTTAGATACTATTTTAACATTAGTCCCGATATCCTGGAAACTTTCTGTTCAACCTATGATCTCGATATCACGAGAGTTTAAAGAGAAGGTTACTCATTCTCTCCATCGTTGTTGGATAGTTTTAGTTTGATTATTCCATACCAAGAAGTTTCCATCAATAGCGAAGTTGCTTATTTCAGGAATTTGGTCACCAGAACCTATTGGCATGATATAGTCATCTCCTATTTGGAATTGATTTTGTGTTCAAACAATATTACGATATCTTGTTATGAATTCACCATCCTCATTGTCAAATGTATCATTGTTTAGTACATAAAGGTTCGTCTTTCCAAAGATATCTAGTCATACAACATTTGCTGGGAATCATCCTGGAGACTCTGTTGTTACATCGACTGTTCATGCCTTAGTAATATTTGTTATATTTCCTACTTCGTCAAAACAGTAGAGACCATCTCTGAGTATGTTGCTCGAACATCATAAGAAGCTAGATGCATCAGGTGTGCTAACCGCAGTACCTCTGATGTTTTCATTTACTGGCCCAATGATTGCACCATCTGCTCAACCAACTAACATTTGATGAGTAACGATCAGTGTGTTTGGTACACCAAGTGTTGCTTTTTCATCTTCAGTGAAGGCTAGTAGTTGTGCTTTTGTGTTAGTTAGTTCATCATCAAAATTACTGAGATCAGTTTCATACACGATATTGAATCCTTTGTTATAATGTTGTTCTAGGATTCTTCTTCGTTGCTCAATATCTTCTGGTCGATACTCTTGTGATTCAAGTCGATCAAGTTGCGTTATGATTTCTCTGTAGAGATGGCTTTTTTGATTAGATGATGGATCTAGCTTTTGGAAGTGAGTGATATCTTTCTTTATCTGATCAGGACTTATTGTTTTTTCATTTCATGCTTCATCTATGTAGACTGGCTTTTGGTTTGACCCGCTTGTTGAGATAGCACTTCGAATTAGCACTAGTGTAAGCAATCATAGAATTCCAACAACTACTCGATACTTGTTTGTTTTGCTCACTTGTAAAACATTATCTATATTTGGTAACATTTTTTTCCATCAAGTACTGAGTCATTTTCTTGATGATGTTGGCTTACTCATTGACTCAGCTATTCATCACACTGTATCTTGAGCCATAAATCCTATTTCCTTTTGATCAATTCTCATGCTCAATGTTTCTTCTAAGAAATCCATCGTGTCATGTCCTCCTTGTACAAAGATTTCATTAAATTTTTTGATTTCTTTTTTATCAAAAACAACGTGTATATCGTTTCCTATTGCGATTATTTTATCCTCATTTTGTACCTCACCTTCTATGAACTCTGAAAAAAGATCTATTTTTCCTTGCAGTCCATAGTCATTGTTTACCGAGTAATAGAGTCAGTTCTCTCTGAAGATTAAAACACTTGTATTACCAATCAAAGAAGCCAACAAGACATCTCCTGCATAAATTTTGATACATCATTTTATTGGGAAGAAGTCGGTTTTGTTGATTTTTTCTCCAAATACAGTGAGTTTGCTATTAAGGTTTTGAAGTATGTTTTCGAATGGTTCTTTTATGTTTGTTTCGTCAGCTCCTTCAATATTGTGAATTGACTCTTCTAATAAAGCAAAGTGCTCTTGAAATATCTCTTTTTGAAATTCTATAAAGTTTTCAGAAAGAATTTCGATATCCATAGTCATTGTTATACTTTCATTGATTATCTTCTTGAGATGAATCGTATTATTTTCTTCGTTGTAGTGACGTTTTGATTGGTTAATTTGAATCATTGAAATGAGAGGGTGATAGCAATGCTAAAAAAACACTTTATAACTTTATTTTTGGTACTCATATAGGAACTTTTTGCAAGGTTATTTTTTCCTAGAGATTCGCTTTCGTGGTGGTATAAATCTTAAAATTCAAAACATTCGGTACAGTTTTTTGAGGTTCTTACGAGGGTTGCGAGCTATTCTTCGTAATGTCTCCCCTACTCTTATTCTCACTACCCAGTCTGGCGCTCTAGATTCGAATCCAGAAAAAAAGTCAATGAATCAACCAATATTGAGAATAAGTATGTTGTTTTTTTCTAACCAATTTGCGTTTTCTTCTGTCCATACTTCTTGGAAAGGGGTTCATGTACAATTAAGCAGAATGTTGTACTCAGCGTTTTTTTCTTTTACTGATTTTTCATATGCTTGAGATATTATTCCTTTACTTCTGTTGCTATAGTGACATTGCCATGAGTAGTCAATGGGCTGTCCATACATGTCAACAAACTTTTGTCAAGCCTTGTCTATTGCTTTATTTCGCGTGTCTTGTGGCTTACCTATTTTCTCATCATAGACGCTTCGAAGTGCTACATGAATTTTCTTTGTTTGTGAGAATAGATGCGCTAGAAATGCTGGAGTAAAATCTGTCCCATTGAGATTGTTTGGTCGACTTCAGATGGTTGCTTTTGTAAATATTTGTAATGCTATACCATCTGCTAGTAAGAAATCACTATTATGTAGTACACGAAAGTATTCTTTTTGTTTGCTTGTTTCTTGTTGTTCAAATAGTTTCTGCCTCATTGCATTTGCAAAATAGAGGAAATTGACACTACAGTTTCAGTGATTGTGATAGTGATTAAGTATTGCTTTAATAGCGTCTTCTCTACTTCCAATAAATAATTTCTTTAATAGCTGTGAATTCATAGGGCTCTATGTCTAGTGAAAATATAATCTACATGCTACTTAGTTTGAATCGTAGTTCAAGGATAGTAATAACGCAAAATATGGTCATGAGGCACTCCTCTTGTTGCCATATACTCTGCTCCTTTTCATGACAAACCAACACCATGTCCTTGGTAATCTACACAAGCGCTGCTGCTCCAGTCTAAGACAGGTTTGAGATATGGTGTATCATTTCGTCATCGTACAGATGATGCAGCGCGTGTCACTCATGGAGAGCAACTGAAGTATGGAGTAAATGCTAGCTTATTTCCATTCATGATAAATGTGTCCCGTGTTCACAATACAGCATCTGGCCATTTTTTTAGTGTCTTTTCTGTTCATGCTCAAACGTATTTTTGAAATTGATCCGGATCATCTATTGCCTGATAACTTGCTCATTCTGGAATGTTGGGATGTCTATGTCATTGAGAAAGATAATGCACCATGTATTGTTTTGCGATGATGGCCATGACCTTATTTTTCTGACTATGTTCTTGATCATTGGTCTCAACAACTCACATGATATATGCTTTAAATGGAAGCGTGTTTGTTACTACGAATGCCTCTTCTCCCTCTTTATTCTTTTCTTTGTGTATCGAAACTGTGTCATAGAATCTGTTCCATGGTATACCTGCATATGACGCTCTCGAATAATTGTTGAAGGCTATGATTTCTTTGTTTGTACTTTGCACTTCTATACTTGAAGCAAATCGTCATGTTGTATTGGTCGCTATCACAAGCGTTTCATCATCAAATATCTCTACATGTAGTGTACTAGTACCCCGGCTGATCTTTTCTGATCAGGATGCTGTTTCAATCGTGGCAACACAATTGTCACATTGAATATCTCGTGATAGATATTCTTCCGATAATTCTCTGAGTAATACTGTCACATCTTTTTCACGTATTTCTATAGCCTCTGTGTAACTTATGGGATTTGTTACTTTGGGATACAAAGAAGGTTCTGTTCCATTGCCGTTGCTATGTTTTTTTACTCTTTGTTGTGTTAGTTCAGCAATATCAGTCTCTCGTTGCAAAGTAATATAGTAGATTGAATCAAATCATTGGATATCTTTGACGCGTATCATGTGTTGACCGTTGGTAGGTTTTGAGTTCCTGAGAATGTTTAGCTGAACGGTATCCCCAACCTTTTTACATGATGTAAATTGTAATGAGGTTGTCTCAACAAATTCACACGTGTCAATTCTGTCTCATGAGTAATCTAGTGTAATGCTCGCGTTGTTGGTGGGGCTAGAGATCCTTTGAATATCAGCAATAGTGGTCATTTCTCTAATACGATAGTTGTTTTTCCACATCAACATGAGTTTGCTTACATCTTTTTTTAATTGTGGGATACGTTTGTATATGTTTTCACCTGGACAGGTGGTACTAGTTGCATCTCTATGTCAGACTATAGCATCATGGTATGTATGTTCTATATATGGGTGATCTGCACTACTCCTGTGAAATGTTACGTCATCAAATGGATCAATATCGTACATTAGTGATAATTGAAATACGAGCATGACTAGTGATTGCCACTGCTTGTTTGTAGGCTCGTCGATATTGTAGTCTCCTATCAAGGATATTCAGAGTGTATTGCTATTGTTCCACCTTGAATGAGCTCCTATCACTCCTTTCCCTCCATATCTTCATTCAAAGACATTTCACTCCTTATCTAAGAGAAAATTGTATCAGACATCTCACCAATCTCTTGTCAGCGTATGAAATTTGTAGATATCTTGCAGATGCTTTTTGATTCAATCCTGCTCAACCTTTTTGTAATCAGTTGCAGTATGATGTATCACTATAGCCTTTTTCTTGTTACTGTATTCTAACTCCCATGTGATATAGTCATCATCCATTTTTCCAATTTCTCTATCTATGACAAAGTCTTCTGGGAAATTTTCGAGTACATAATTTTCTGCTGTTTTTACTTTTTCACTTTTAGGAAAAAGACCTCATCTTCATTCTTGTCGAATTCTTAGCGCTTCATTTGCTCACCAGTCTTGACGAGTTATGATATCTACTCATTGAATATCCCATGCTTCTTTGACTCTTTGCGCTTGTGCTACAGAGATCACAGAAATAACTCCAATGGTCGCCAAAATTATATATTTTTTTATCATTAAGATGTTTTCTCCTAAGCGGTAAATTTACTACTATTAGTTATTGAAATAATGATTGATTAAAATAGAAAATAGACATAACAGTACTGCATTTTTCAATCTTGTAACATAATTTTGTATGTCTTTTGTTCACCTTTATGGTCATAGTACGTATTCCCTTTTGGAGTCAATTGGAAGCTTAGACTCGTTATTAAAACGTGTCAAAGAGTTGTGAATGAAACATGTTGGAATAGTTGACTATAGCGGTATGTACTGAGTGGTAAACTTTTACAAGAAAGCAAAAGACTACGAAATCAATCCATTGATAGGAGTAGAGCTTACTTTTGTGATACAGTGATGAATCCAGACAATTAGAGGACTGGGTCATACGCTCTGCTTTTTGGCAAAGAATTTTGATTGATACAAAGCTCTTTTGGCGCTAGTAACCAGAGCATATGAACATGATGCTGACTATCCATGGATCGATGCTAGTGATTTAGCACTAGTGCAGGAGAATGTGTATGTTTTTGTCTGATGAACAAGGTCTTGGGTGGCTGACCAACTGTCCAAACGTGTTGATCCAACAAAAATCAAAGATTGACTATCTCTTATTCATCAAACCGTTTGAATGGATAGTTTGTTGTTTGCTATAGGAGCACAAGATTATGCAACACTACCTGAGTTAGAAGAGGTTAATAATTTTCTCTTAGATCTTTCTGCTGCATGGAAGAATACATCATTTGCAGCTACAGATTTTTACTATCCTACTGCTGATCATAAATACGCGGCAGAAGTAGCTTTGGCGATCAAAGATGGAAAAAAGATGTATGAATCTGATAGAAGAGTTATTGCAGGAGAACATCATATCATGTCAGAACAAGAGGTCAGAGCTATTATGGAAAAAAATTGATTGGCAGAAAATGTTATTGATTGATTGATAGAAGAAACATGAGTTATTGCTGAGTCAATCAAGATTTCTATACCTCTTTGGCAGTCACTTTTCCCTAACTATGAGACATCTGAAGAAATTTCTCAGTTGTATTGAGATCATAAGGATACTTTGGTAGAATAATTTTTTTCGCTTTATTTATTCTATTGACCATGGTTGCTACTCTGTCATGAAAACCACTTTCTCCTCTATGAATAGGTACGTACTGAATAGGTTGAAGAGGTCATCGTGATATGTCTCTCACTGAGCTTCAAGCTGATGCTATCTACATAGATGCATTGTTGTATTGGTTTGAACAAGGATCAAATTTTACAGAAATAGCATTATGATATGGGCATTGAAATGCCTCTAGACTTTTAGCAGCAGCGATAGAGAAAAGTGATATCACAAGAGAAGACCTCTTTATTACTCACTCTCTCTACCCGAGAGACTTTTTGTCTACTGCAGATATAGATGCAGATATCAATGCAATGCATGACATTTTTTCAACGGATGTTTTTGATTCGACTCTTATCACTCAATCATTGTGCCATAAGTTCTGATATGATTATGTTGTTACTTTGTTGCATAGTCTTTTAGCTTCTGGTAGAACTAGGTTTGTGAGTCTTTCAAATGCATCAAAGTCGTTTATTTATGTAATGAAGCAAGAGTTTTGAGATTCCTTGTTTGCTCATGAAACTCATTTATCCTTTGAATCAAGAATCAATCAAGATGTCTGAGTTTTTGATAGATGCAGTGAGCTGGGCATTGAGAATATTATTTGGAGACCACTGAGGAGAAACTTGACTACAGGGAAAAATCGACCACTGCTTCGTGAACTTAGTGAAAAACATAAGAAAACAATGAACCAAATAGTACTGAATCGAATTGTGTATAAATGATATAAACCAATGGTTATGTCTTCTCGTATCACACATATTCAGGAGAATATTGACGCTACTACTTTTACGATGAGTGATGCAGACTACGCTTTGCTAGATGCTTTTAGAATACAAGATATGAAAATACCTGAGATAGATCGAGATCACTCAGGTCGTGGTATATCTATGGCTAGTTTCTGTATTGATATCGAAAAATATTTATAGTACGACAATAAGTATTTTTCTCCCTACTTTTTGCTTTTTTCTTGCGTAGGTCTCTTCTATAAATGTATGAGACAGCTCTTTTTCAATAAGAAATTTTTCAAGAATGTCTGCTACCTGAGTCTCATTGTATTCTTGGTATTCTGGAACTGTTATGACTATCTTTTTTAGCTTAGAAAGCGTCTTTTGAGATGCTAGTATGTTTTCGAAAAATGCTTTATAAATTTCACTGATCTTTATGACATTAGTATCCAATGCAGGTAATCTAGTCTTGTGAGAAACAGTAGGTCATAATCGTCATTCTGATACAATATAGTCAACATGATTCAAAAATGGTTTATCAAATGCATCTAGAACATCATGTTTGAAGAACGTCATTTTTTGTTGAGCAGAAAAATATTCTTGTTGGGTCCATCGTTTGTGATTTCTCTTTGCTTCAGCAATTTTGATGTCAGAACCAATAGTGTTATATCCATGGGCGTTAGCCAAAAAATTTGTTGTACCGAATCCGCAGAAAGGATCTCGTACAGTGTGTTTCTTTGGATCGGTGATCTCAGTCGCTATTGTTATGAGGATATGTGCTAGTTTAGATGGCATCATTCCTATATTCATCCCTGAGGATGGCTTATTGAAGTCTATTGCTTCATACAGTCAAATGTTCTGATAGTTTTCTACTACTCCCCATTTTCCTTTTCATAGGTTGATGAGTTCTATTCATTTTTTTTTGATATCCATGTCTGCATGAGTTAGTGGTACTTCTTTGAACCTTCTGATGCTCGCATGTTCTTTTTTGAATTGTTTAGCTTTAGTTAGATCAGCTGTTCCAAGTAGCGTATGCTCTGCTAGTATTGGTTCTAATGCAGACTCATCTACTACTCTACCACTTTTGATGGTGCCTCCTAGTATGTTGAGTGCTTCACTTCTGTTCGTAGAAAAGACAACTATATTATTTTTTATGATCTCAGTATCATTACTTGATGCGATGAGGGCATCAAGTTCAATAAGTGATAATGAGGTATGTTTTCCGATGATTGCGAAATGCATTATTTTTGTAGTGAGAGATGTGATTTGAGAGCTTCTATAGTAAGGTCAGCGTTTTCTACTGCTTCTGTATCATTGTTCTCTAGTGCTTGTTCACGTATATTATTTCGTTTTTCTAGTTCTTTTTCTAGATCTTCAATAGAGCTTTCTGTTCCTAGATTACCACTTTGTACTACTAGTTTAATATTGCTTCCATCAGTATATGCTATACCATTCCCAATACTAATAGTAAGTTGTTCATTAGTGAAGATGAATGTCTTGTCAGAATAGCTATCTGTATTGGTTGGTATTACTTTAAGCAATCATGGCTTGATGATACTCACTAGTGGCATATGTTCAGGCAGTATCGTAATTTCTCATACATAGGTTTGTAGTGTTGCTTGTTTTACTTCTCCAGCGAACAACTTGCTGTCTGGACTTATAACTTCTATAAACATGAATATTTGTGTAATAAAATTGTTATTTTGTATTAGTGCTTAAGGGAGAAAATGCAATAGAATCAGACAAGGTAGAGAAAATTCCTTATAAAGAAAAAACTCTGACTTTATGTCAGAATTCCTTCCGTTGTTGTGTGTCTCTCAACAATTACCCGCAGGTAGTGTTTCAAGACTGATATATTACAATGACCGACTCTCATTACTAATCTGAGGATGCATCCTCAGCTCTGGGTGGTATAGTTATTACAACTTCTTTCTCATAAATGCTGGTGTCTCAATGTCATCTTCAACTATTAGTTCTTCATTTACTGTTGGAGTTCTTCTTTTAGGCTCTTCAACGCTACTGATACCTCTTGTTATGAAGTCTTCAGATCTACTTACACTAGCTCTTGAGCTAGTAGACTTAGCTGCCCCTGTGATTGATTGTTCAAACCCAGTAGCGATGATCGTTACTTTTACTTCATCTTCGAATGCTTCATCTAGCGTCATTCCCCAAATAATTTCAGCGTTGTCGTCTAATATGTCTTCAATAATATTGGCTGCTTCTTGGACTTCTATAGGTGTAAGATCTATACCACCTGTTACAGCGAATATTACTCTCTTAGCTCCATAGAGATCATTTGATAATAGTGGATTTTCAATAGCTTTTCTGGCAGCTTCAACTGCTCTCTTTTCTCCAACTCCGTATCCAATACCGAGAAGTGCTGTTCCTGATGATCTTAAAATTCTGTTCACATCAGCAAAATCAACATTGATGTCACCTGGTTTGATGATAAGGTCAGATATTCATTGAACACCTAAGAATAGAATTTTGTCAATCATTGTGAAAGCTTGTTTGAAAGTAGTTTTCTTATCAATGATGTTGAATATTCTATCGTTTGGTATGATAATCAATGTGTCTACTGATTCTTTAAGTTTTTTCACTCCTTCTTCAGCGTTCCTTTGTCTTATTTTACCTTCAAAACCGAATGGTTCAGTTACAACTCCTACTGTTAGTATTCCCATTTGCATAGCGATATCACCAATTACTGGTGCAGCTCCTGTTCCTGTTCCTCATCACATTCCACATGTCACAAAAACCATGTCAGTATCTTGCATCATTGCCTTGATTTCGTCTATGTTCTCTTCAGCCGCCTTACGTCCGATCTCTGGATCTGCTCCAGCTCCCAATCCTCTTGTTAGATTGAGTCAGATATTGATTTTGTGTGGAGCAGGATTTAGTGCTAAATCTTGTGCATCAGTGTTTACTGCAACAAACTCTACTCATTGCAATCATTCTGTCATCATTCTCATCAAAGTTTTTCCTCATGCTCCTCAGCATCCGATTACTTTAATTTTTGCTCCTGGGATAAGTTCTGGTGTGAAGTCTTGAATTGTCATGGATTATATACAGTAAGAAGTGTAAAAGTTCTTGGTTTATATGTACGGTTAGTTGGTCACGATTTTAGAATATTTTGCTAAGCAGTTGCTTCATTTTGCTAAACATTGCAGTATTTATTCTGAGTCATCGGTTTTTGGTTGGTGGTACGCTATATTTTTTGGATCGAACATATAATCATAATGCGTTCATGAATTGCGGATTGTTCCCTAGCTCTGGACTTGTGTTGTTTTGATCTTGTGCCATAGTAGCATTTACCTTAAAGACATCTTTTGCTAGTAAGTTAAGGTCAGCAATTTTGGTAGCTCATCCAGAGAGTACTACTCCTCCAGGTAATCTTCCATCTTTGTCTATTCTTTTGAGATCTTTTTGAATTAAACTTAGTATCTCTTCGTATCTTGCAGTAATGATGTTTGCAAGGAATTGACTATCAATGCTTTCACTATTTTTGAGAGCTGGGCTATGTAGTTGTCAGTAGTTTATTTTTGTGTTTTCTGCTTCATTAACATCTACCTGCATTCAGATTGAGATATCCTTGGTGATAGTGTCTCATCCCAAAGGTAATGTATTGTAGTGTAGTGCTTGTCCGTTTTCATAGACCGCATAACTTGTTTGATTTTTCCCCATGTCTATAGTGATTGCCCCCAAGTCTTTGTTATCAAAAGAAAGCGTGCTCTCTATTGTTCCTAAAATAGTAGGAATGATATCTATAACATAGAGATCTAATTCATCTATAATTTCATTGATGATTTTGAAAAAATTTTGTGGAATCAAAAAACTATCAGCGACTAGATCAAGTTTTTTTGCTTTTATCCCTACTGGATTCTTTGTTACAAGTGACTCGTCTACGATCCATTGAACTGGTATAATTTTAAGTATGTCGTAGTTTGCTGTTTGACTTGAGTCAGTTACTATTCTTGAGAGATGTTGTATGTCTTCAGTTGTCGTTTCTCATTCAATAATTCTTTTTTGTTCTTGGATTTTTTTAATAATCAGTTGTGGGTGTGATATTCCTATTACTATTTCATCTACGTATTCTTCTCATACTCTCTTCTCACACTCTTTTATTGTTTCGTGAATGGTATCCTTTAGTGCCTCCTTGTCTAGTATCTTTCCATTGCGCAAACCTTTGGTTATCTTTAGGCTTTTTGCCAATACTGTCATAGACTCACTATCTTCACCAATCACCAAACCTTTTACATATCCGTTTCATAGGTCAATAACAGTAGTGATTTTTTCCATGGGTCAGTTAGACAGTTATTTAAAGTGTTAATCAGCACTTTAGACATGACCCCTTCGATTACAAATATGAGTGTTTTTTTAGTGATATCTTTTGGTTATCTTTGTTTTTACTACTTACTTTTATCTCTTTTTTGTTTGTTTCTTTTTTGTTTTGTTTGAAAACCTTTGGTTATCTTTGTTTAGTTTGCCTCTTTTTTGAGGTCAAAAAGAAATTGGATTTTTGCTCTTTTATCATCGAAGAATTTTAGCATTGAGTCACTGATGATGATTGATTCACTGTTCTGGAGTTTTCTTTTTTTCCACAGTATGATGGGTAACCATGTGTACTTTATAAGCTTTTCTAGTATGTTCCCCATGATTCATGAAAGTGTTCGTTCTATTCTTTTTTTTGATGTTACTGTTCAGTCCATACATCTTATTCAGCTGTTTATGACTGATTGTAAGGGATGATTGGGCAGAAAGTTTTGAATCCGAGCATTGTTTTGTATGAGTATGTTCTGTTTGCTTCGCTCTCTACTATAGTATGGTATCAGATGGGCGATTCGATAGATGAGATAGATATCAGTGTGTTGTTTCAGTTTTGTAGGAAAAAGATTTACTGCCTCCTCGGTCATATAAAAACATGTACAGAACTTCTTACGTACATTGTCCCCTCTTCTCCTCACTCAGCGTAGTAAAAGATACAAAGTAGTGAATAGTTTAACTGTCCATATTTTTCCTTCCTTCACTATGATAGTCAGATCAATGTCTGACTTTTCATGTAATGCATTAAAGCTTATGGAATTGCATAGATAGACTTGCTCTACAAATGGTAGTGATGCTATAAGCTTCTGATGTTTTACTAAAAATACCTTATACTCTTGTCTGTATGTGTTGTCTGTTGTTTGTGATGTTTTTGTTGTTTGCTTATTTTGTTGTCGATCTTCTTTTGCTAATGGGTGATCAAACAAAAAATATTCCTTTTGTTCAGGAAGAGGATAGTCCATTATACTATAGAACAGTAGTGCCTTGTGT
This sequence comes from bacterium, assembly GCA_020631605.1. Taxonomy (GTDB): domain Bacteria; phylum Patescibacteriota; class Gracilibacteria; order Absconditabacterales; family Absconditicoccaceae; genus JAHDGZ01. The sequence goes on along the minus strand of JAHDGZ010000003.1, from coordinate 23,497 downwards.
GAATAGATGATCATGCAAAAATGTATAAAGTATTGTTACACTGTATTTTCCTTATGCTCATGGAAAGATAATTTATCTATAGCTACTTTATCTTCGTATTCCTACTTTAGTAGTGGTCTTACTATATACGTATAGTTGTTGTCATCTGGATCTTTGAGTACTAGTGGTTTTTGTGAGTCTACTATACTTATGATGATATCATTGCTTCCAGTAACTTTTACCATGTCTGTAAGATATTTTCCGTTTACACCAACTTCTACTGCATCTCCAGTGATTACTGTAGGCACACTTGTATCAGCAGCACCTTTGTCTGTATCTCCTGAGTTGATTTGAATTGCGTTATCCTTCGTGCTGATCATCAAATAGTTGTTGATATCCTTAGTAAGAATCATGATCTTTCTAATGGCTTTTTCCAAGGAGTCCTTATCTGCTACTATAGTAGTATTGAATGATGTTGGCATAATGTTCTCATTATTGTAGTCAGGGAAATTTCCTTGGATAAGCAAGGATGTTGTTGTGATCTCGTAGTTTTGATTGATTTTTGAAGAAAATGCTATGAGATTTTCTGAGTATTGAATACTAATAGTATCGCTATCTAGCTCCCTACAGTATTCGCATACTCTCTTGATATCGTTTATGTTAACCTTTGGTATGATGACTTTAAGATCTTGTTTTACTTCGTCTACAGGAATTTTGTATTCTGCTAATCTAAATGAATCAGATCAAGCAAATACAAGGTATGTTTGATTTCCTTCTTTGATTGTTCTCATGTAGATACCAGTCAGTACTGGTGAGAAGTTTTTTTCTGAAACAGTATACTCTACTTTTTCAATTCCTGTAATCAGAGCTGTTGCATCTATGTGCACCTTGTTGTCATTAGCTACTTCTGGAAGAGCTACATATTCAGTAGAAGGAATTCCTTTTATATTAAAAGTATCTGTACTACTTTTTATCGTTACCATACTGTCATTCTGGTTTACTAGTATCTGTATTTTTTCATCATCAATAGTTTTGATTATATTGTTTAGTGTTTTTGCATTGATAGTGATGCTTCCGTCGTTGCTCACCGTAGCTGCCATAGAAATATCAACATGCTTTTCCATGTCAGTTGCCTTTATTGTCAATGTGTCGATATTCGCGTGGAGATAAAGATTTTCTAATATCGGCAGTGTGGCGTGCCTTGATACAAACCTTGTAGCGATGTCTACAATTTCCGTTAGTTTAGCAACATTTAGCGTAATATTCATCATCAACTTCAATATACTAAAAAGTGTATCTAGCAAGACTCTTTACTTTGTAGATTTTTAACTAAATTTCGCAAGCGAAAATGAAAGTGAGATTGTTTCTCCCCCTGCACTGATATGTTTGCTTTCCTTTGTTATGAAGGCAAATTATCTTTAATGTACCTGATACATTTTCCTAATATTAGCTCTACTTTTTCGTTGTCTGCCAAGTCTTTCTTGTTGATGTTCAGTTTGATGCTCAGTGGATGTTTATACTCGTGTTTGTGTAGTGTCTTAAGCAGCGTGGGTATCTTGAGTGATCACTCTCCTAGTGGTAGATGACCCTTTCCTTGTTTATCTTTATCTGAAAGATAGATGATATCAATATATGGTTTAAAGCTTTTGAATCTTTTGATGAAATATCTTTCGAATGTTTCCTCTTCCATATTTGCAACATCCAGCGCTATGTGTGTTTTGTGGTTTTTTATACTATCTGCGATGTTTCTAAAACGAAATTTTGGAATAATTCACAGAATATGACTTTCATCTGGATTGATCAGAGAAAAAGAAATGTTGGTCTTTTGTCTATGAAAGTCTCTTAAGCTATTGGTTATGAAATTATATGTTTTGAAATCAAATGTACGAGGTGCGTTTACTGTTATTCTATCAACACCAAGCTGCTCACAGAGTTGAAATGCTTGTTCCATTTCTCTTTTATTCACTTGATTTGATACTTGTACGCTTACTACTGGTAGTTTGTGTGTATTTGCTAATTTGAGCACGTAACTAGCATTTCGTGCATCAAAATTTTTCCATGTTGCTAGATCAATTCAGTCAAATCATACTTTTTTTGCTATTTCAAAAATATGGTCTAATCAGTAACCAGAGAGAGTGTCTGTACTGAGTATTATTTTGTTGATTTTTTGTTTTGCTGCCATGTAATGAAATCAGTTATAGTACAAAAAACATAGAGACGCAGTTGTTGTGTATACTATATTTTATTGTTTCTGTACTATTAATGCAAATTTCTTGCCTATTTTTCACCATTGAAAACCTCTTGAATTAGGTCTATTATCTTGTCTTTTTCATTATTTATTTGTATTTTTTCCTGTGCAGTAAATTTTCCAAGTACATGTTGCGTTACGTCTCCTTGTTCGTTAGGTCTATCTACTCCTATTCTGATACGGTGGAAATCTTTTGATCATAGTTTTGCTATGATGTCCCTCAGTCAATTGTGTCACGCATGTCATCCTCCCATTTTGTACTTTATCTTGCTGTTAGGGAGATCTATTTCGTCATGAAGCACGATGATCTGCTCTGGTGGGATTTTGTAAAAATTTGTGGTTAGACTTAGCGGTCCTCATGATCTATTCATGAAGGTCATGGGCTTTACTAGTAGAATGTCTTGTTCATATGCTACTCCTCTGCTAATTTCGGCATTCCATTTTTTTTCAAACGAAAATTTAGGAAAACCCCACAATTCCTGTAGTCGTTCTATGGCCAAAAATCACGCATTATGGCGAGTCTGAGTATATGACGCACCTGGATTTCCTAATCAAGCAATTGTATACATAGAGAATAGTATTTATGAAACTTCTTGCATCTCAACAAACTCTAGAATATCTCCTTCTTGTACTGGTTTAGAAACTTTGATTCTCATACCACATTCATATCCCTGTTTCACTTCTTTAACGTTTTGCATATCTCTTTGTAATGAAGTGATTGTCCCTTTGGCTATTTGTGTAGCTTCTTCTTCGATCCTTCGTACTTTGAATTCAACTCCATTTTTGGCTATCCCTTCCATGACTTTTCATCAGACTACCATTTCTTTTCCTTTACGGTAGAAGACAGCAAGTAGATCTAGTTTACCAATCACGACTTCGTGCATTTCGACTTCGATAAGTCCCATTGCAAGTTCTTCCATATATTCTGTTAGTTCATAGATTATGTCGAAATTTTTGAGTGTAAGTTTTTGTTGTTCTGCTTTTTTTGTAAGTGTTGCAGGTACTTTTACATTAAATCATATCATCAATGCTCCAGAAGCTGAAGCAAGTGAGATATCTGATTCAGTAAACTGTCCAACATCCATATGTACTTTTTTGATTTCTACATTTTCTGGTGTTTCTATCGAGTCTATTGCGTGACTTAAAGCTTCTAGCCCCGTAGGACCATTTGCTTTAAGTATAAGTTTTACCAGTGTTTTTTCTCCTGACTCCATTTTGGAAAGAAGTACTTGTAGAGAACTTTGTTTGTTTTCTGTGCTTTCTCTCTCTTTGATTATAGCTACTTTTTGTGCAGCTTCTTTCTCGTTTTTCACTCATTCAGCAATACGTCATGGTTCTGGTGTATCACTAATTCACAATATTTGTACTGGATCTCAACCATGAGCTTCTTTGATAGTTTTTCCTGCTCGGTTTATCATTCTTTTCACTTTACCGAATGTGTTGTGCACAGCGATTACGTCTCCTACTTTCAATTTTCCTGTCAGGATAATAAGTGATGTTTCAATCCCTTGCTGTGCTGATTTATGTGCATCAAGAACTACTCCTACTGCGCTTCTCTCTGGATTGTATGTTAGTTCTAATACTTCTGCTTGTACACTAATGTGTTCTAATAGTGTATCTATACCCAAACCACTGATTCATGATATTTCTACAACAGGCACATCACCTCCTCGCTCTTCTGGGATGAGATCATAACTTCCTATATTTGCTTTGATCTCTTCTTGTTTGTTTGCTCATGGCTTATCTACTTTGGTAATAGCAACTATGATTGGCACACCAGATTCTTTGGCATGATTGATTGATTCTATGGTTTGTGGCATTATTCCATCATCTGCTGCTACAATAATAATCACGATATCTGTCAATTTTGCTCCTCTTGATCTCATGGTTGTGAACAACTCATGTCCAGGAGTATCTATAAATGTTATTTGTTTTCCTTGATGTGTAATAGTTGATGCTCCAATAGACTGGGTGATTCATCATGCTTCCCCACCTACTACATCAGTTTTTCTTAGGTAATCGAGTAGCGTTGTTTTTCCGTGATCTACGTGACCCATGATAGTCACTATCGGTGGTCTTGTTGCTAGGTTTTTAGATTCTTTATCCAAATCCAGGATTGCATTGAGATCACCATCAATCAAACTTTCGATTGATACAGTGTCTTGTTCTTTGTTTACTTGCACTCCCAATTCTTCACCGATAAGTGCAGCAGTATCATAATCAAGATTAGTATTGATACCTCCTATGATTTTGTTGCTAATCATTACTTTCATAAGTTCTGGAAACGGTACTCCAGTTTTTTCAGAAAATTCCTTTACGGTAATCATATTGCTTATGGTGATTTCTGTTTTCTTTTTTAGATTGGTTGATACTGTTGCTTCTTTTTTTGGTTTGGTGCTTGCTGGTGTTGCAGCAGCCTTTGGTCTTGGTTTTCTTCCTTTGCTAAATGATACTCTACTGTGTGTAGAAACTTTTCCTCCATGTTGTGGTCTTGTATTTCTCCTACGAGGAGGTCTAGCTGCAGGTGTGTTGCTGCTGCGTACTACAGTGGCATTTGATTTACGAATCACTTTTGCGTTTCATAGTCCACCACTTGATATAGACATGTTCAACAAATCATCTTTGTTTACCTCCGCTTTTTCTTCTTTCTTTTCTTCAGCTACAGGTTTTTTTTCTTTGCTTGCTTCAAATCACATAGAAGAGAAGAAGCTACTCCCTCATCATAATTCTCCTGATTTTAGTGCCTTTTTTTTGTCTTCTGTCATATATTTTTTGTATAATCAAAAAAAAATCTGTGGGGAGATGATAGGTATATAATCATTAGTTACAAGCGAAAACACAGATTTAATTGCTGTTTCTGGGGAAAAACTCCGTTTTGATAAACTATTTTTTGACTTATTCTTTCTAATGTTTTTCTTGCAATAGTGAGGTGTAACGCTACAAAATGGTTCGTATTAGCATGATTGAAGCCTTGAGCTTAGTCATGACTACCCTTTAGTTTTGTGCATAAATAATGAATTATCAACTGAAAGAATGACCTCTCTCTAACTATCAAATAGCATTAGAGGTTCCATGAGATGTTTTAGCTGATGCTAAGACGAAGGTACTAAAAACGTATTCTAAAGATATTGCGATACCTTGATTTAGAAAAGGTCATGCACCTCAGGCAGAGGTAGAAAAACAAATGAGACCAGATTACCTCCAAATGGCAGTCTACGAAGAAGTGATGTCAGGTCACCTAAGAAAGCTTGTAGAAGATGAAAAAGAGAAGCAATTTATTGGATCACCTTATGATATCAATTTCGATGAAAAAGATGGTACAACTACTATTACTTATACATTGGATACGTATCCAGTTGTTGCTGTGAAAAATGATTCATGGAAAAAGGCTAGTTTAAAGCCAGTTGATGAAAATGTTACACAAGAACAAATTGATGAAGCAGTATATAACTTCAAAAAACAATATGCGGATTATGAAGACGCTGATGCTATTGCAGAAGGTACAGTAACAAGAGTTAACTACGATATCTTGGACAAAACATGAGAAAAGTTTGATAGCTCATTCTTGTTTGTGTGAGATGAAGAAACCAAAGAACATCCATTACTTAAAGACCTTTTTCGAGGGAAAAAGAAGGATGATACATTTGATGCACCTTACTCTGAAAAGAAATTACCAAAAATTCTTTTTTATACTAAGGACAAAGGAACACCACATTCAATGTCTTTCACAGTAGGCGAAGTAAAGAAAATTGTTCTACCAGAATTTGATGAAAAGAAAATTGCTGAACTTTTTGGTGAGGATGCTAAGGTCAAAAATGAAGCGGAAATTGTCCAAATGATTACTGAATCAATGAAACAAGAAAAGACACAAGCTGAGCTTATGAAGCAAGTAGAAGACTTATTGTTAGAAATCATGAAAGGAAGTCTGAGTATTGCTATTCCTAAGACAATGATAGATGAAGAAGTGAAACAAAGAATGGATAATATGAAAGAGCGTTTTGGTTGAGAAGAAAAATTCCAAACTTACCTTAAGCAACTAGGAGAAGAAAAACAATGAGAAATGGTTAAGGAGATAGCAGATGCTGCTAAACAAAGTCTAGAAAAGTTTATGATACTGAGAAAGTTTGTTGAGCTACACGAATTGGATGTAGACTGGCAGAAGGGACTGGATGCGGAATCTAAATTGTATGAAAAACTCACAGGTAAAAAGGTTCGATCTAGTGAATTTTTGGAGAAGATGAAGGACTAGTCATGAGTATGATTTCATAAAAAAAAAGCAGGCATTAGCCTGTTTTTTTTATTTCTCCAACAAGATGTGTATGTGGTCCTATCAGTTGTTCATCAATATCATTAAATTCGAGAGGTTGTTTGAAGATATTTCAGTAACTCATAGGACGAGAAGAGTTTTTGATGAGTTGTCTTTTGGTGATTTCTTTTTGGAATGCTTGGTCTGATAGATGTTGTCTCTCTGAGTGATAGTTATTTTCATCCCATAGGTAGACTGGCAAACCATGCAGAGCAAAATAGAGCTGTGTCGCTGCTTGAAATGTACATCATGTCCCAGCATAGCATCAATGAATAATTATTTGTTCAGGATTTTTGTTTTGTAGATAACTCTGTAATTTTGGTCGTTCTCTTTTTCAGACATGTCCCTTATCAAGAATATATGGTCATGTCTGCACCATGTTTGTAGCTAGTTCTGTGTGTTGCTCTTGAAGTTGTGTGATGTCATGATAGATTTCTTGGCAAAACTGATCTGCAATTTTTCTTGCATCACTCATTCGTTTTTGTGGTGTTTCTAGTACCAAACATTCATTGTTTCTCAAAACATCTATCATAGCTATTCACCATTCACTGATCAGTGCAGCAGAGACTCCTGGTTGAAAAAATACTGAGGTAGGGTGTACTAGAACGTGCATCGATAAAGCAATATCTAAAAAGTATAACACTTTCTACATATTATTTCATATAAGTCAAACTGTTGGTGATTTAATACTCTCGTATGTGGTTGATGGGTCCTTGATTTGTTGCTGTGATGTTCATCATTGCTCAAAATTCTCCTGTGATGACAGGAATATTGTCTGCATGACAAAGCTCTATAAGTTTGTCATAAATCTCTTTGCTCAGGGCAAACGGAGCGCTCTGAGTATAGTCTACTCCACTCCCCTTTTTGTTACGAGAATAGAGCGTGAAATTTGAGACGATGAGTAGTTCACCATAGTTGTCTAAGAGGCTAGCATCTATTTTTCCTGCTGATCAGGTAAATAGTTTAACTTGCTGTATCTTGCGAACAAATTTCTCAATCTTGCTTTGATAGTCATCAGTGTCTTCTGTTCCAATTCATACATAGACTACTGCTCCAGTTCAGATCGATCTTTGTATCGTCTCTGTTTGTGTTGTTATGTCTATAGTAGCTTGGGATACTTGTTGGATAACAAAACGCATGGTAGGTATGAACGAATGAATCAAAGTACTGTTTATTTTTTGATCGTACTTGGTTTACGAAAAATATGAAACAGCAGTAATACAGGGAAAATTACTATCTTGAGCACAGATGGTTTAGACCGTAGATAGGCTGGGTAGTCTTTAAACAAAAATTGTAGAAAGAGTCTGCATTTATTATTCGGGTTCTTTGGCTGAAACGGATAACGTATGCAATCTAAGAGAAATGTGATCATGTGTGTATCGTTTCTAAAGAACTAGTTGGTGAATGATTCATCTAAATCAGCTGCTGATGGTGAAGGATTATACTCTAGTTCTATAATGTTTTGGTAGATGTTATCTTTTGCATATCCACGGATGAGGTAACGATTTTTTCCTTCTTTAACATTTCCAAACTCTGGATTGACGTTGTATTCAAAGTTAGATCAACCTGGTACGTATTTTTTCAGTGTGAATGGAATATTGTCTCCATCCCAAATCACATCGATTCTTTCTATATCTGTGCTAGATGTTCCTGTTATTTTGAATCGTTCTGATATAGGTGTTGTTCTTTCGTTGGTCCACACTATATGTGGAGCTCAAGATCCATCTTTATCTCCAGTTGGTTCGAAATCTTTGTCATACGCAGGAAACTCATCATATCCAACGACTCATCACTGGTTGATTTCATATGGGCTATATCATTCGTTCTCCTCTTCATTTTCTTCTTCCTCGTTCTCATCCGTTTCTTCTTCAAGCGTTTCTTCCTCACTTTCGTCTTCTTCTGCTGCACTATCATCTAAGTCATCAATACTATCATCTTCCTCTATATCATCATATTTTGAGTCGTCTAATGGATCTACAAATTCTTCTTTTGCATCTTCGACTACTTCTTCGATGGTAATTGTTTTGTTGTCTGTATAGTCCTGTCGTAGATATCCTATCACGAGTCCTACAATCAGCAATGCAAAGAGTGATAGTCCTTTTGTATAGTTTGTCATTTTTGGTTTATGGTTGAGTGTATAAAGTTATCTGTTTTGAAAATAGATATTGTGAGGCTACTTTCAACTTACTTTTTGATAAATTCACCAATAAGTTTGAATGCTTCACTGTCTATTATTTTTACGTCAATGAAATGACCTAATGTGATGTCTTCAGTTCAAATTCATTTCTGCTTGATAATCACATTTTTCATGTTTTCTGTATATCATCCTATTCGGTCATCTTCTATTTTGTTTACCATCATTTTTCTGATACTGTGGTGCTCTTGTTTGTTGTTTTCTATACTGTTGCGAATTTGTAAGTCATTGAGTTGTGCCCAGCGTGCTTTTTTTGTCTCTTGTGGGATGTTATCTTCATATTTTTTGTAAGCAATGGTACCTGGACGTGGAGAGTACATTCCTATATAGATTTGGTCGAATTTTGCATAGTGAGTCATTTCAATGCTTTGCAGAAAGTCTTCTTCTGTCTCATCACAGAATCATACTATGATATCTGTGGTTATTGATATCTTGCGATCCAATCAACGTATTTTGTCTACGAACGTTTTATATTCTTCTGCCGTGTATCATCTAAACATTTTTTTGAGTTGGGCAGTGCTTCCTGATTGTAGTGGCATATGGATATGAGGACACATCTTTTCTTCTGACTCATGGAGAGCCAATAGCTCATCACTATAGTAAGTTGGATATGGTGATGTATAACGTAACCATTTGAGACCAGGTATGTTGAGTATTCATTTACATATGTCTACAAAATGTGGATGTTTATTTACTATTTGTCCAAGCAATACTATCTCTTCTACACCATTGTTGATATGATGAGCAGCTTCATCTATTACTTTTTGGATTTCCAAATTTTTTTCTAACCCTCTAGCATATGGTACAATACAATAGGCACAGAACTGACTACATCAGGTAGAGAGAGGAACATAGGCAGTTTTGGTATTTTCTTCAAATATCTGATTGTTGCTATGTGGTATAATACCTGTGTATTCATTGATGATCTCTACATCAGGATTCACTTCATATCATAGGTATTCCATCATCATAGGCAAGAAACCAGTATCATCTATACGAAAAAACAATTCTAGATTCTCGTATGTTTTACGTAGATTATAAAACATAGGGTTGTATACATGGTTCACATAGACCATGTTTTGTGCATCATCTTTTTGTATCTCTTTGAGATCACTATTGTTTCGGCCAACTATCTTTGGTGTTGTAGTGGTTACATTACCAACGAAGTTTCCTGCTGTATGAAATGCTTTTTTACCTTTGAGTGCCTTGGATATTTTTGAGTTTTTCATGTTGTGCTGAATCATACAACCAGTAATCCAAATCTTTTTATCTTCAGGGATCTCTTTCATTTTCCCCGTAACTTTATCTTCAGATTTTTGTCTTACAGAACAAGTATCTATGATTACCGTATCAGCTTCTTGTATGGTAGGGACATACTCGTGACCTGAGTTGATCAAAATAGCTTTGATACGAGCTGCGTCAGAATAGTTCATCTGGCAACCAAATATGATGAGTGTGAATTTCATGCGAATGTATCCTTTGTGGGTGTAAAATTCTTGTAGACGTTTATAGATAGTCATCAAAGAGTAAGAATCAAGATGGCTCTGCATTCTTGTCAATATTCCTGTCTTTTTATTTGATAAATCTTTAGTGAACCATACAGTTGTTGCACGTTATTTCAATCTATGAGATACCCAAATGTTGTTGTTTTTTCTCTTCCTTTCTAGTCTTGCAGGTTTTGCCCTCATGATTTTTGTGGATGTGTATTATATAGAATTATTGAGAAGCTTTTTGCCCTATTGGATGATTGCTCATCTTGCAGTAGCTGTGCTCATTTTTTTGTCTGTATTGATCCGTTATTGTTGAAGCAAAAAGTATTTCCGTCGTTTTTCTTCACAGAAAAAATTGTTAAGATACCTTTGGTTGTTTGTTGCTAGTTTGCATGCTATTGTGTGATGATTATTTCTTGCAAGTTTTTTGGATACCTATGCACATGATAAGACAGGGACTATTATCCTCAAAGAAGAGTGAGAGGTATCAATCTTATACGCCAATGTCTTTGTAGATAATAGAGATGTAGAAGAATTGAGGCAGGCAGTAATGAAATATGATCCTGATATCTTGTTGTTAGTTGAGTTTTCTGATGTACACTACAGATGATTAGAGTCATATTTGCAAAATAATTATACTACCATCAATCGTCTTACTTGGGATCAATGATATGATGGAACGCTGATAGCAAGTCGTTATTCATTTCAAGAATTGCCTAGATATATAGCCGGTTTTCTCGACTTAGAGCCCGTGGTTTTTGATATAGCAGGACAAGATGTAATCATGAATATCGTGCATACAGCATCACCTGTCTCTGAGAGATATTTTGATCTGAGAAACAAACAACTAGAACAGATAGCGGGTCATGTAGAGAAACAATTTGAAGATTATCCTGATGCTTCTAGTGTCTTGTTAGGAGATTTTAATGTGACTCCGTGGTCATTGTACTATAAGAGATTGCTTGCTAATCTATGAACTGATTGGACTGCAAGCAGTGCAGATTTCGGACACATATTTACTTGGTATGTTCCCTTTTTCCCTCTCATCAAAGCACATATTGATCATGCTTTTGTTTCATCTATGGGTGTTAATGATTTGCAAGCACTCCCAATTCCTTGATCCGATCATTATGGTTTATATTTTGATATTACATTAGGTGATGACTAATACTACCATATTACGCGAAACTACCTCAAGACCAAACCTCTATGACTACCTCAAGATATTTGCGATTGTGGTGATGATAGTAGATCATGTTGGATATTTTATTTATCCACCTATCAGTGAATTCAGAGCTATTGGTCGTTGGGCGTTTCCGGTGTTTCTTTTTTTGGTGTGATTTAATCATAGCTATGGATGGAGGTGATCATTGTGGATTGCTGCGTTGCTTGTTGAGATACCGATGCAATTGTTTCTGTATCACCACACGTGATCACTCAGTGCTACAAATATACTGGTAGGTATAGGTGTGGTAAGATTGTTTTTAGGTTGGTGGCAGTCGTTGGATACTAAGCCTGGAATTAATTTCTTGCCAACGCTTCTGTGGATGTGACTGTTTGTTGTATTGCACTATTTATGACTCAATGAGCTTACTGATTATGGGGGGATGGTATTTATTTTTGGTCTCTTGTGATATCTGTCTAGGAAAATATATAATACACAAAAGCTAACTCTGCCACTGCTACTAGCTGGGATAGCTATTACTTTTGCTGTTTTTGTGCTACATGGCTTGACACAGTTAGAGAGCTTTGGAAGAATGTTTGCGAGTTCAGATCGAACTATTGTTCTCTTGGGGTGGTTGTGACTACTCTTTTGATTTACTTTTCTCACGAAAGAAAATACTTCACTAAGAATATGAGTTGTCATGCGAGATAGATTGATTCTTTGGTTTTCACGTTATGCATTATGGATTTATGTCGTGCATATTGTTTGATTGATTGCTTATCGTTACTTTTTTCTCTAGCCAATAGTTATATAATTTTGTCTTTTTTTTGTTGTTAGGCTCTGTTGGTATAGACGAGAACTTGTTCCAATATTTCTTCAATTTGTTCAAGTGGGTCACGGTGATTTCTTTTCACCTTGGCTCATGCTGCGTTGGTGTGTCATCATCATCAGAATTTTTCTGCGATTAGATTTGCAATGATAGGTTCTATACCATTGTTCATCTCTTTTTCTCTTGATCTAAATGACATTTTGATCGCGTTTTCTTGGATCTTGAATAACATAGTAAGCGGGAATCCTGCTATCTGTTGGATGATAAATTGGCCGTACTCTCTGTCTTTTTTTGTAAGTTTCAGATCCTCTCTTTCGTCCTCGATGACGTAGCTTCGCATGATGGTGTTTTTGTATGTGCTGAGTCTATCTAATACTATCTGTACATACTTCATAGTACCAAAATTGCGTGAACGTAGCATATTGAATACTACTGCATTTTTGTCTGCTCCTAACTCTACTAAGGTGGCTGCATTACGCAATGTTCTTGAGCTATTTCCATCATACATAAAGTTCCCCGTGTCCATCATGATTCACATATACATAGCCGTTGCAATTGGCTCATCGATATATTCTAGTCGATCTCGTGCTGTATAGAGTTCTAGTAACCATTCTGCACATGAAGGTGCATCTACATCTTTGATATTGAGTAATGCGTTTTCATAGTCACCATGGTGGTGATCAATAACTATAGTTGAAATAGATTCAAAATAGTCTTGGTGTTCGTCAGTCAATGATGGAATACGACTTAGTGGGCTAAAATCTACAAAGATATGTAGATCAGCTTTTCTGCTGTAGTCCATTTGTGTTTGTATCTGGTCAAATTCCTGTATCCAGGAGAAACTTTTGTCTGGAGCAATAGAGGTGAAGTAGGAGACTTTTTTTCCTTTTTTTTTGAGTATCTGACCTAGTGACAATACTGAACCAACACAGTCTCCATCCATGTGTTGATGTCCAAAAATTGCTATGGTGTTAGCGTTGTTGATCTGTTTATGAAATAGAGCGCTTTGTTCGTTGCTTATTACTTTGTGAGTCATGCTTTAGTTGACAATAAAATATACTGGTTATTCAGCAATGAGCTCATATCCTATGATGAATTCTGCTACTGACTTGAATACTTGTCCTGCTGTTTCTACTCACCGCTTATTGGTTCTTGGGCGACGTACTTGTACGACTATCACATACTTTGGATTTTCTTGTGTTATGATCCCTACAAATGATGCATTTGTCCATCCTGCAGTTCACAGATATTTCCCTTTGTATGCGATTTCTGATGTACCTGACTTACCTCCCAGTGTAAAGCCTTCAAGTGCTGTGTATTCCTTGTTCTGTTTGTTCTGGTGTACTACATCAAATAGTGCATTTTGTAGCTCTTTGGCAGTACTCTCTTTGAATACTCTTCTAACAATAGTAACATTATTTTCTGTCTCCTTTTCATCGATTTTATTATATCTTTTTGCTACGACTGTTGGTTTAACCAGATATCCATCGTTGAGTAATGTAGAGTACGCAGTAGCAATTTGTACTGGTGTTGCTCTCATACCTAGTCCAAAAGAGTTGTTCAAAAATCTTGCAACAGATACTGTTGTCGAATGACCAACAAACCCTTCTTCTTCACCTGCTAATTCGATTCCTGTTTTTTGTCCAAATCCAAGTTTCTTGAGATAATTGTAGAAAATCTCTTTCCCTACTGCTTGAACTATTCTTACCATTCATACATTACATGAATAGATTAATGCATTGAGAAAGCTATTTTCACCTAAACAATTGTCAGCAATGTTTTCTATCGTATATTGACCAATTTTTACAAATCATTTATCATCATAGAAGTCAAAGAGATTTATTTCATCAGTGTCGATACCTACTGCTACCGTCAGTCATTTGAAAATACTACCAGGTTCATATGCATACTTGATGTTTTTATCAACAAAAATTTCTGCACTATACACATTTTTGGTCATGTATTTCTCAATTGTTGGATCCTGTCTCTCTGAAGTAGTAGCTTTTCTGTAGCTCCCGTCTTCTTTACGTATATATACATGGACATCAACATAGCTTTCATGATCTAGTATGTATGCAAATTCTGGTGTGAGTGGTGTATACTCATAGGCATCATTGAATTGATTAGGATTGAAGTTTGGTGCATTGACCAATGCTGCTACCTGCCCATTGAAGGGGTTCATCACTGTTATACTCACACTATCAGCAAAAAACTGATCTTTGTATCCTTGTGCTATTTTAGTCAATTCTTTTTGGATAGTGGGATCGATAGTGAGATAGATGTCATTTCCATCTTGAGCCTTATCTATCGCAAACTCATTGGCCCCTAGATCACCAATAAATGATGAGGAACGTCCTATGATTTTTCCATCTTTCCCTTCCAGCTCTTTGTTGAGATACTCTTCTACTCCATAGGTAGCGACTCCATCCTTGTTTACATATCCCAATACATGAGAGAGAAAATTGTCATAAGGATAGTGTCTGATGAAATACTCTTCTAGTCCTAATCCATGCAAGAGTGATTTTGATTCCCCTATATCATTCCAGTCTCATCGGTACGTTTCACAATCTCCTTCAGTTGAGTTGTTTTGGATATAGTATTTGAAACAACTAGAAAACCCATCTCTGTATTTTTTCTTTGTTTCAATAAGCTCAGCTGCGATGCTTGGATGTAGTCCACTAGCTATTTTGATATAAGTGTTTTCTTTTTGTTTCATTTGATCGTCTATACGTCACTTCATATCTTTGAATCAATATTGATCAAAGATACGATTGATAGTACTAGCTATTTGACTTTTGTTTGAGACGACTGCAGGTTCTATATAGACATAGTTTTCAAATGTTTTGACTCATTGGAGTTTGGCTAGCTGATCCAACATCGTAGGATGCTCAAAAAATCAGAGATAATTATATTGTTTGAGTCAGATGACAATTTTTTGGTCTAATCTCTCTTTTATCAGCTTGAGTCATACTTCTTCCGTCATGCCTTCTACGACGCTATCAAGCTTGGCATTATAACCACTTAAGTCATAAGTGTCGTAACCTTCAGAGAGTACTCCACTTCCCAAATAGAAGAATTCTGGTTTTTCAGGGATAAGATTTTTGTCGGTAAATGCTTGAATTCTTTCAAGGCAATTCATCGAACTAGACTCTTGAGCAACTTGTTGGACACAGAAGTGTTTGTATAGTGCTGGTGCAATGATATCGATAAATTTTTGTTTATTGTTGTTGTTCTCGAGGTGATGTGGTTCTAGATAGATATCATACACACCAATGTTTTCTGTTAGCTGAATTGGTTTCCCTGTTTTATCCATCGCAAAAATATGTCCTCTCTGTGCATCTAGCGTAGATTCCTTGTAGTGTATCTTAGAAATTTCTTGTTCATAGTGTCCCGCTTTGATGACTTGGAGGTAGAACAGTCTGAAACCTATGAGACCAAGAAAAAATGCGAAAACCCCTATAACCATAAATTCTTTGCTATTTGCAAACTTCTGAATGGCTTTGTTTTTTCTGAGGTATAACCTTCGTTTTTTGGCTAACTGACGCTGTATATCAGATAATTGTTTCATAAATGTGTAGAGGGATAGAACAATTACTCTTCTCTGTTTATCTCATCTTTTGGCCTAAATTCAAGACTAAAAAATTGCTTTTTTTCATTTGGGCTATATAATTGGGTAAACTTTTTACTAGTTCATGTGAAAACAACAATGAAAAAGCTACTTGGTTGGCTTCTCCCTGTGATGATGCTTATTCCCACTATAGGAATGGTGCAAGCTGGATGATGATCGTTTAATCTTGATAACTGTACTGGTTTTGGTGCTGGAGTATTGGATAATCCAGATTGTCAATTTGTAGGAGAATGAGATGGTCAGATTGATGTTGCTCAAGGAGCCGACACTACTCTTGAAGGTGCGTGAACATCTCTGATTACTACAGTAAATAATATTATCAACTATGCTTTGTGATTGCTTGCATTGATTACGTTGATTATATTGATCTATGGATGATTTGTGATGCTCTTTAACTTCAATGATGATGCAGGATACAAGAAGTGATTTGGTATTTTGAAGAATGCTGCTCTTGCGCTTGTGTTTATTGGACTTGCATGGATCTTGGTAAGATTCATCTTCTTTGTTGT
>JAHDGZ010000003.1:0-7049 GCA_020631605.1 bacterium | reverse complement strand
AATGGATGAAGTAATATATTTGCTCAAGATCCTGATGTCTGTATTGGTGGTGAATGTCCTAATCTCTCTGCTGGAACTGGACCTGAAGGACTGTTGACGAGTGTGAAGAAATTTATCAATTATGCATTGGGATTGTTGGCGCTTATCTCATTGATTCTTATCATATTCTGATGATTTCAAATGGTGACTGCCGCTGGAGATGATGGTCAGTACAAGAAGTGATTTACTATACTCAGACAAGCAGCTGTGTGACTCGCATTTATAGCACTAGCATGGATTATTGTGAGGTTTATCTTTTTTGTCATAGGCTTTATAGTTAGCTAAAAGTGAAAACTTTAAAGTGTAAAGCCAAAAAAATTGTGATTATTTGCAATTTGTACCTGTATGTACTATACTTAGAACAACTACACACGAGATTTTACCTTACTGTCTAGTAACTATGATTAAAAAACTAATTGGTTTTGTATTCGCTGGAGTGGCTATCACTAGTATAGCACTTGCAGGATGAGGAAATGGAGGATTTGTTGATACTCCTGATCAAGTTGGACTTGGAGGAACAAGTTCAGACACTATTAACACTGCTCAAGGTAATGTTAATACTGCTGATGAATCTATCTTGGATGTTGTGAAGACATTCATCAACTATGTTCTATGACTACTAGCATTGATTGCTCTTGGAGTTCTTCTTTGGGGAGGTTTCCAAATGGTTACTGCTGCAGGAGATGATGGAAGATACAAAGCAGGTTTCACTATTCTGAGACAAGCTGCTATTGGTCTAGCCTTTATTGCGCTGGCATGGATAGTTGTTAGATTTATCTTCTTTATTATTGGATTTATCGTCCAATAGTAGAACAAGAAACACAACAAGCTTATGATATAAACCCTCCTCTTTTGGAGGGTTTTTTGATTGAGAATAGATTGAGTTTGCGATAGACATTGCTAGAAGAGAGACTAGAAAGATACGAAGAAGAAAAAGAGCCGATTTAGCTATGATAGGAAGTCTGACTATATGGATATATTTGAGTTTGAGCTACGTTACAAAGCGTTTGAGTGATTTGCAAGACTCTACAAGCAAGATTGGGACCAGAAAATGCTGATCTCATTGGTAACTTTTGCTGAATGAATCAAACTTGATAAAAAAATACAAGAAGTAACTCCAGAAGAGCTTAAGACACTCACTGAGTCTACTTATGGAACATTCAAAAAGAAATTTTTGAAAGAAGCACATGATGTTACTATCATACCAGGGCACACCTTGTTTGATTATATCGAGCGTATGGAATACGAGCTCAAGGTGATCAAGGAGATGGGGTTTAATACCTATTTTTTGATTGTAGCTGATTTTGTCCAACGATCAAAGGCCAATGAGATCATGGTAGGACCTGGAAGATGATCAGGAGCGTGATCGTTGCTAGCATATAGTCTCAGTATTACTGATGTAGATCCTCTCCTCTATGGTCTCCTCTTTGAAAGATTCTTGAATCCTGCTCGTATTACGATGCCTGATTTTGATATCGATTTTGAGGATACATTAAGAGATGAAGTGATCACCTATGTAACACAACGTTATGGTCGTGATAAAGTGTGTGCGATTGGTACCTATATGCAACTTGCTACAAAAGCAGCATTCAAGGATTCTGCTCGTACGTTGGGGATACCGTTTGATAAGGCGAACCTGGTATCCAATATGATCACGGATGCATCATTTACCGAGATGTTGGATGATGAGAAGACGTATGAAGAATTCAATAGAGTCTATCAACAAGATGCATTGGTCAAACAGGCAGTGGACTTGGGTATTACCTTGGAGTGAAACTTGAGACAGTTATGAGTACATGCGTGTGGTATCGTGATATCACCTGACGTGATTAGTACACATACACCCGTACAACCTATCATCAGATGATCAAAAAAAGAAGAATGATGAACATTGGTGAGTCAATATGATGGAAAAGTCTTGGAAACATTGGGATTGTTGAAAATGGATTTTTTGGGATTGAGAAACCTTTCGGTGATCAAAAACTGTATCAAGATCCTACGTGCCAAACATAAAAAAGATAATAAACCACTACCAGAGGTGTTTGAACACTTTTTTGAGACGATGTCGTTCGAACCACCATTGGATGATGAAGCTACCTATGAGCAAGTATTTCAGACAGGAGATACTACCGGTATCTTCCAGTTTGAAGGAGATGGGATGAGACGTTTTCTGATTCAACTAAAAGCGACAGAAATAAATGATTTGATCGCGATGAGCGCCTTGTATCGTCCTGGTCCGATGGATTTCATACCTCGTTATATTGCGAGAAAACACGGCGAAGAGGCAGTGAGTTATATGCCAGATGAGTTGCGTCAGCTCTTGATCTCTACCTATGATGAAGAGACAGCAAACAATGAGGAAATGAAATTGATAGAAGATTTGGATCCGATTATGGGAATTACGTATGGTATTGCTGTGTATCAGGAACAGTTGATGTTTTTGGTGCAATCAATGGCTGGATTCTCTTTGGCTGAAGCGGATATCTTGAGGAGATGAGTCGGTAAGAAAATTTTGGAAGTGATTGAAAAATTGAAAAAAGAGTTTGTTAAAAAATCTGCTACACATAGAGATTATAAGGATGAGACATCCACATGGATCTATGAGAAGATGATCGAACCTGCAGCGAGATACTCGTTTAATAAATCGCACTCAGTATGTTATAGTTTGATTGCCTACCAGACATGATATCTCAAAGCACACTACCCTGTTGAGTTTTATGCAGCATTGTTGAGATCCAAAGAAGAAGATACGGATAGACTGAGTATGTTTATTGATGAGGTAAAAGAGCATGGGATAGCAGTATTGCTTCCTGATGTAAATGAATCATTTAATCATGTCTCTGCTATAGAAGGAGATGTGAGATTGTGATTTTTGAGTGTAAAGGGTATCGGATATGATGTAGGTGAGTTTATTGAATCGGAGAGAATCAAAAACGGTGCATTTAGTACCTTAGAAGATTTTCTCACAAGATGTCAGTCTGTGATCAACAAAAAGTCATTGGAGTGATTGATCAAATCTGGTTCGCTGGATCTGTTTGGTAGTCGTAAGACTTTTTTGACTGCGTTGCCTCAGATTCAAGACTGGTGAAAACAATCATTGCAAGCATCAGATTCACTATTTGGTGGGACTGATTTGGTTACCAAACTCACCTTTGATAGAGAGTATGAAACTACTCTTCAGGAAGCTATGATGATGGAATATGGTGTGTTCAAGACATTTGTATCTGTGCATCCGTTTGATTGACTGTATGCGTTTTTGAAAAAATATACTTTTATCACACAGATGAAAGATATCCCCAACTATGGGCAGTGTGTGTTGATGTGTTTCATCAAAGAGATTCGTAGAGCGAGAAAAAAATGATTTTTTGTGACATTGGAAGATGTAACAGGTACGATAGATGTGTTTTTCAAAGAAAAGTTGGATTATAAAGTATTTGATGTAGTGCTCGTGACATGATACAAGTGACATCGTATGAGTTTGAACAAGATAGAGACGATAGATCTCCAAGCACTCCGTGATGATGTGAAACGTAGAAACCTCTACGATCCAAAGATGACTGCTGCATATGTCAAAAGTGTCAGAAACAATACCAACAAGGAAGATGAAAATGCTTTGTGAGCATGAATCCAAGAAGAGATCCCTACCGAACAAGAGTTGGAGGCTGTAGATGAGCCACCGAAAGAGACTGGTGGTGTCAAAGAGTTTATCATGCCCGATACGATACCAGGGATGGTAGCTGTACGTAAAGTGTTGTCGACCTGCAATGCGGGGAAACATGAAGTAGATATCGCAGGCACCAAATACATGCTAACAGATGAATGACTCACTCAAATAGAAGACTTGTGTGAGAAGATTGGTTAGTTTGATTCGAATGTATCTACCACAAAATCTTCATCAGTATTTCTGTTGATCCACAATCATTTGTGGTCTTTTGCTCATCGGAAATTGTTGAGGAATGTGATGGTTTTTTCTAGTTCGAACTCTTTGCATGAGTAGATATCCAACTGTACATATTGCTCCTTGGTCCAGTAGTGAAACGAGATATGAGAGGTTACTATGCCGATCAATCCTGTCCATGCGTCGTTGACTCACTCGGTAAATGCCAAGCTTGGTCTGATCAAGACTTCCATATCTATATGCTCTACGAGATCGTAGAGGAATTTTTCTAGTGTTTCCTGAGCATCTGATCAGAAATTGATAGAGGTGCTGGCTTGGTAGATAAGATGATGATGTACAAGCATAAGAGTATGTATAAGCTAAAGGTGTTGCTGTCTGCTGACAGTTAGTATATGGTATGTAGTGTATGTGCTTGTCTTTTCAATGATATATCTGCAAAAGCTGTTGTTAGAAAATCACAACTGTGCTCTCTTCTGGTTCTGGGGAGATCGTGAGCAAAAGAGATTGCAAGTTTGGGTAAGAACACTAGTGTTATTTGCATCTTTATTATGATATTGTCAGATACGATGTTTGGAAAACTAGGAGAAATGAAGGAGATGTACAGCAAGTACAAAAAACTCCAAGATAAATTGAAAAATCTTATCATCAGAGCGAAACAAGGTAGCTATACTAATACCGATGGTGAAGTAGTAGAAGGTGCTGTAGTAGTAGATATCACAGGAGAGATGAAGTTGAGAGATATTTCTATCAATGATCTATCACTCATCGATGTAGCTCAAAAGGATACTCTAGAGCAGACTATCAAAGATGCGTTCATCAAGGCTCAGGCCAAGGCGCAAGAAGTAGTACAAGAACAAACTAAGGAGATACTTGGATTCGATCCTTCTCAGCTAGCTGGGATGATGTGAGGATGAGGTGGAATACCTGGATTGTCATAAATCATGAGATGATATATGTAAACAAAGGAACCGCGCAAGTGGTTTCTTTTTTTGATGATAAAAAGAAATTGTAAGCGTTGTGAGCTTTTGTTATACTCTTGGTATTTAGTAGTTATTCCTGATCATGATAGTAGATATACTAGAGATAGGCGATCCATTGTTGAGAGCTACGAGTGAAGACATCTCCGTAGCTAATCTAGCAGATTATCTAGGTGTTTTTGATAATCTTGTTGATACGCTCTCTGATGCATGATGAGTAGGTATTTCTGCTCCACAGATTGGTATACTCAAGAACATCTTTGTCATACGACTCAAATCAACCAAAAATTATGGTGAGTTGGCTAGCGAGGAACCACAGTTTATCATTAATCCGAAAATTATTGCTTCTAGTCAAACCAAAAGTCTCTGACGAGAGTGATGTTTGAGCATACCAGGAAGTACTCCTGCATCATGACTCAAGGGTAAGGTGCCAAGACATGATTGGATAGAGGTTGAATATATAGATGAGAAGTGAACTCTGATCACCAGAAAGATAGAGTGATTCGAAGCTATTGTTTTCCAGCACGAGTTTGATCACCTCAGATGAATCCTCTTTCTTGATAGAATGACATCTCTAGAGAGTTTGTGTACCTATGAGTGGTTTTTGAAGAATAGGTAGCATTATTTCCATTTGATACTACAACCCATGCTAGGTGCTCGTTTGTCTATTGGTGCATCTCATGCTAGTAACTTAATGATATTTTCTTCGAAGTTTTTTTCTGTTACCCTCTGAGGGTTTTGCCAGTTGTCATTGAAACGTCCGTGAAAGAAGAGTTCGAATGCTTCTCCGTTTCGTTTAAAGAGATAATTGTCTGGTGTACACTGTGCGTCATATGCTTTGGCTACTGATTGATCTTCGTCATAAAGGTAGGGGAAGGAGAAATTTTTCTCTTTGCTGAGTTGTTGCATGTACTCGTAGCCATCTTCTGGGACGTAGTTGACGTCATTGCTACTGATGCAGACGAATCAGATGTCAGGATACTCCTCTGCTAGCTGGATGATCGTAGGTCGTGATGCTACTGCGTAGGGGCAGTGATTGCAGGTGAAGATAACTGCTAGTCATTTCTTATCAGAGAAATCTGCCAGTGAATAGTTTTTTCCATCAGTTCCCAAGAGACTGAAGTCAGGGGCTAGTCGTTTCTGTTCTTTGGTTTTGGAGTGAAGTAGGGACATGTTTGTATATATAATATTAGGAATAATAATATCTCTTATACTGCTTTCTTTGGGATATAGCGTCTAATAAGGATATATAATATTTTATTTACTTATGATGCAAAATAGCACATCTTTTATTTGATTGAATGTTTCCAATAATCAATTCTTTAAAGTTAAAAATAATATGAAGTAAGTAAGTAGTAAGAAAATTGTAGGAATTCGATTTTTCATGTTTTTGGGCAAATTTTCTTTATTGAAGTGACCTTTATCAGTCATTGATCATAAGGTATTAGAAATATTTAGAGGAGTAATAAACGATATGAATGCGCTGAGTGTTTTGTGTGATGAACTTCTTAGTAAGAACATAGATGATCAGTAGTAAAAAAGCAGAAGCCAAATAAAATCTATGGGTACCTGTGTTGAAAATGAAAATGTTGTGATTAATAGAACAATTAGCTTAAGACTATGTTTTTGATTCACAAAAATTGCCCAGAAACCATCTTGATCCGTACTTGCTATCTGCTTTTTGATAACTTTTTCGTCTAGATTAAGTTCAATAAGTATAAATAAATTGATGATTGTAATTAGTCACAGTAGAAACAAGCTGAAGTGCACAAATAGTGAGTTAGAGAAGCTTTCACTATCAGCTATAAGTACTATTGGAATGAGGAGGGCAAGTGAAATTTCTCGCCATAATCTTTTATACTCTTCTTTCTTTGTCATGTTTTTCTCTGAATAAATGTTTTATGCTAGACGCTAACTATTCATCAATTTTTGGCGTTGGCTCTCTTTTTTGTTTTGTTCATACTTGCAGCGTTTTGTTTATTTCTAATGTTTTTATTTTGAGGCAACTCTAGATCTTTTTGAATTGGTTGCTTATTAATGTTTCTAACTTTCTTTTTTTTATGATCAATATTCATTTTGTTGATCTCAGTACTATTATTTATCACCCTTATGTTTGAAATAGTTGAGTTTTCAGT
>JAHDGZ010000032.1 GCA_020631605.1 bacterium | reverse complement strand
AAGGTAAAAGATGCAATTGATAAAGGTGAAGTAGAGTTGCTCTCATAGTATTGAGAAAAGACATGAATAGTGTATAAGTTTTTTTTTATGATATGAAAAATATATATGACAGGTAGATTCAAGTTGCAACCAAACACTATTGAAATTGAAAAAGCATCAGACCCACTGAATATAAATTATAAGGTAAGGAGAAAAGAGTTAGCGGAGGCATATGCCTGAAAAAATAAATTACACAACCCAAGAGCACAATCATCACTGAAGTGAAGAAGGGGGAAACAAATATGATTCAAGAAGAAATAGTATGTGAGTAATATAACAGAACATAAATCAAAAAGACGCCTTTAATTGGGTGTTTTTTTGCCATATGGGAATTTATGTGTATAATATATATAGTTTATTCATCTAGCATGAGTATGTGATGTGATCAGAAGTAAGAAAGAGAGATGAAGTCATAAAAAAGAGTGTGATCCTTACTGAAAGTATGGAAAATTTCCAGATTGCTGAAGAAAAAAATAAGCTCATCGAATCTACTAAAACAGAGTTCTCTGTAGAGAAAAATGACCTAAAAAAACAGGTACAAGAATATTTTGGATGATTGGAAGTGTCTCCAGAACAGATGGAGAAGGTAAGCAAAGAGGTGTATAAGTTTACGATGGATTGCCAGTTTGCTTACTCTGCACTCAACTACTTGGGAGCTATGTATGATGTAGAGGCGAGGATGTTAGGGTATGATGAATTGAGAAAAAGACAGCAAAGCATAGCAAACCAAAAGGGACAGCTTATTGAATTAATGAGAAATCCTTTGGGAAGTAGAGAATTGATTACTGATGCCTCAAGAGCTAGTTTCTTGAGTCAACCAGCATTGTTTTTCCAACAAAGACGTGAAGAGATTAGATTCAATTGGGCTGATACTCAAATGCCAACAGGGCCTAGAGTTGGGCAAATAGGTATATCTAGTAGGATGGGATCATTGTCGTGAAAGACAAAGCTCTTTATTCGTTGGATAAAGGAAGTCTTTGCTACAAAAGGAAAGAGAAAGAATGAAGCATTTTACAAAGATCGATCGAATGAGTTACAAAAAAAGATTTATGAGCATATGAATTGATTTTGGGAAAATATGCTTGGATCTGCTGAGATAAGTAGAAAGTACGCAGGGACATTGCAAGATGAGATGTTCAACCAAATGATAGAAGATGATGAAATTCTTAATAAAATAAAAGTATCATCTCTCTTCTATTACTATCGTCCAGTCAAGATGGAAGATCAGCCCAAAGCAAGTATACATTGATCAGATGGTGAGATGATTGATTGTACATTGCAATATTTGAGATCGGATAATTGAGTGTATCTTCTTTGTCATAGAGATGCTTGGTCGAAAGATGCAGCAGACGGTTCAAAAGAATATGTTTATGAAGAGCCATCAGATCTCACCGGGTATACCAAGGACAGAGTAACCTGCAAATATATAAAAACAGATGATGGCTATGAGCAGTCACAAAAATCATGAAAAGTAGTGTACAATGTATCGCAGAAGCATGGCTTACCAGAACAGTTGATATGATGAGAGTGAGAATCATGTAATATTGATTCAGTTGAATATGAAGGCAAAGAAATGACTCTTTTGCAAGCCGAAGCAAAATTTGCTCAAGTACCAAGTTTCTTACAAAGAATATGATTCCCTGAAACAGATGCTGAATCAGGTAAAAGACTCACTGAGGTAGTAAATTTAGCAGCATCCAATATCTATTTTGATCTCGTCAAGGATCTTCAGAAAGGTAAGAGGCCAGCTGTATTGTGATTGTCATGAGCGAATATTGATTTCAATGACTTCAATGATGAGTTGATGGATATGGATCAAAATCTATTGGATGCATATGTTGCAAAAGCAATAGGAAATTATTGTGAAAAGTATAACGTGATTTGGCCTGATGGACAAGAGACACCATGACTAAGCGAAGCTTTTGAAGCGGCTCTGTTACGTATACACGATGACCCGACGATTAAAAATCTTGCTGCAGAGTTTTCTAACACTGCAAATGTGAGAGAGAATACGACGAAAGCTGTTATAACAAATGAGTTCCTAGACGTACTAACAGATCCAAATCTAGTAGATGCAGAACATAGGGGGATTTGTGCTACCATAGCTCACAAAATATATGATTGAAAAGGACTAGGAATTATGCCATGAGCTGCGGTCTGATGATATGATCTTTCTACTTGAGAAATTGATCGATCATCATGATTGAAGGTTAATGATGGTAACCATACACTGTCTGCCAAGAGAATTGGTGATCAATTACATATAAGAATTTCAGACAATGGTATTGAAGCAAAACCAGCACCATATGCTACACAATGAACAAAAACATATACGAGAGCACTTAATATTCCTCAAAAAATAAGAGAAACACAAAACGCTAATATAAAGGCATATTCATATCTATTTTCTTGAAAACTATTTCAAAATGGTCTCGAAATTTTCAGTGAGCAAGTCAATGGTCATACAAGTGAGTTAGGATACAAAGAAGATGAGTGATTGAGGAGCAAGTCAATTGTTAGTCAATATAGTGAGTCACATCCTTATCGAAAAACATATACAGAGCTAGTATGAACTGGGGAACGAAATGCTGATGTATTTGAAGTTGGTAAGAACTATGATACAGCAAAAACTTTTGCAAAAGAACTTGCACTATTTGCCGCTAGTGGATGACCAGCGTGAAGATTAGCATTTGCAACCATAAGAGGTCTATGAAAGGTTGTTCAGACTGGAAACTACTTATCTAAGTGAATGCATTTTAGACAAGCACTGAGGTTTAGCTACTTATCAAATGCAGCAATTCAGTCAAATAAATGGCTCCGCTTAAGTCATAGAACACTGACATGACTGTACTTTCACCCAATAGTGACAACACTCAAAGCATGAGTTGATGAAGAATTTCGTGAGCAATGGGCAAGCGAAATGACAAACGCTTCAAGATATATTCATAGTGTTTTGACAATGCACATACTCTGACCTATTGGAGGAGTTGCTCAGGCTGCACAGAAAAATGCTACAAATACCTTGATGAAGTGATCGGTTTTAACTCTATGAGTAGGTGCAGAGGTGTGAGCTCTATTATGACTCAATCATGCATTTGAGTTAGTGCTTCCAGAGAGTCATAATATGGAGACAACGGATCAGAGCTTAGTAGAAGAAATAGGACATACCCTTGCAATGGTGATTTGACTAAGGCTAGTTCACCTACCACTAAAAAAACCTCTCGCTCCATGAGTCAAAGAAAAAATAACGATAACAGAAGTGAACAAATGAATCCCAACGGGTAAAATAGAAATTGGGGATGCAGTATTCCTTATCAACAAATGAAATATTGAGCCATTGAATAGAAAATCTCGAGAGATGCTTTCTCAAGAATGACCTATAGATGGAGTACAAGCTGCAAAGTATTCACCACTTATCAAAAAAGTCGAGTCACTCTATCAGTGACAATCAAAGAGAAGAAGTGCATCATGGGAGGAAACAGCAGATAATTTTAACCCAAGGATGACAGCAAAAGCCAGAAGAGCAAAGATCAAAGAAGAGATTATAGCTGAACAGAAATCACAGAATCCCAAAGAGGCAGAAAGATTAGAAAAACTAACAGAGGAACAACGAAGTAGTGCACTGGATAAATTTATGGAAGCTCATAAGATCGACCAAAAGACAGGGGAGATTGTTAATAGTGAGTATGGCCTCGAAGCCCAATCAAAAGGAGCTCTGAGAGCAAAAATCAAAAAGGCTCAAGAGTGATATGATATCTTGGCAATTGAGGGAGGCGAAATAACAAGAATTCTACTTGAAAAAGGATTGTTATGAGAGTATGGATTTATCTTTGAAAGAACAGTTGCGAAGGCTATTGGTGCCAAAAAATTTAATAATAGAGCAGAAGC
This sequence comes from bacterium, assembly GCA_020631605.1. Taxonomy (GTDB): domain Bacteria; phylum Patescibacteriota; class Gracilibacteria; order Absconditabacterales; family Absconditicoccaceae; genus JAHDGZ01. Next base: position 6,298 of record JAHDGZ010000032.1, on the reverse strand, counting down.
AGCATGGCTAGATACATTTCAGCATGATGCTATCAATACAAACAAAACATCGTTTGATGCTAAAGCACAGATATCATGATATGGAGAATGAACAAATAAAATTGCTAGACATGAATATAAATGAAATGTGTGAAGTGTCACCACATCTATGAATGCTCAAAAGGATGTACTTACCGTATCTTATGCTGTCACATCATGATCAAACACTACAAATAAAACCATCACCTATAAACTGAGAAAACCTGACGGAACAAGATCAACAAACAAATTAATGAAATATGATGGAGCTTGAACTTTTGTATTATGATTTAATGGAAGGGCAACAAAGAAAGATCTAGCGGACCTACAAAGATACATTGAGGCGAACAAGACGGATATGGTTGAAGTAACCAAAGATGCAAGACCAAATAAGATAGCAACATCGTCATTCTGATTATTGGCAAAGAATGACCTAGCTATAAAGACAGACAAGAATGGAAAGACATATATCTACGAGTGATTACGAGTGTGAGCTCATGGGCCAACTGCACCTTGAAAGAGTCATATAGGTTGAACGGAAATGAATATATATGGAAACAGTAGTTGATATAGCAGAAATGAACTATATAGAATGGAAGTACGACGTGAATTTAATGCAGAGTTTGCAAAACATATTGAAACTGTAGGATACTACACGACGATCCATAATGCAGGACAGACACATGCAGGACTAACCGTAACATCGTTCCAATTTAAGGGAGAAACTCATAGAGTGACATACAAGTACGAACCTAATAAAAATTACCATGAGATTCAAGTAGATTACAAAAATATGGAGTGAACATCTGGCTTACGAAAAAATAATAATCAGGATCCATTCGTTTTGTTACGTATATTCCCCAAGCCATTATAAGTATTTATTAATTCTCTTTGCATACAATGATCAAACTAGAAGAACTTATTGATGAAGCAGCATTACTAGAAAGAACATGAAAAGATACAATTGATATTGATCTTGGTATAGTAATGACCCAGATGTCTTTTCATGATTCATGATTTACTGATGCCAATCTCAAAATTGGCTTGCTCGATCTAAGAGAAAAAATTGATATGAAGGTAAACCAGTATTGATTGTTAGACAAAGAGTTTGACTGATTAGTTTTTAAGAACTTGCTCTGTACGATTATTGAATCAATGACATTATCGGATCTACAAGAGAGAATAGATGAGATTCTTGAGTTGACACATTCTTTTTATTTATGACAAGTGAGATCTTTCCCAGAAACAACTTTCAATGAAAAACAGTTTCCTGAATCAACCAAGAACCTTTTCTACTACAGCAAGGAAGCTTGCTTTACCAATCATGCAGATTTTATAACAGAAGAGGAGATAGTAACCAAATCTTTTACTCTGTGAGATCTGGAATATACGTTAGAATATGTTTCTGATGATGACTATCTTGGATATATCTGTTATGAATCTGATAACAAAGACGCTACAATGTATGTGAACGATTTCCTATTATCTAAGTTGGTGAATGGTGTAGAATTACCAGAGGATATAGGAGACGTGCTCACTATAGAAGAATTCAATAAGAGAGTTCACTCATTGAGGCTTGAGTCACCAGAAATGCCAACAGAATAATGTTTCACTTGGCTTTAACCTTGAAAGCGCCTAAGCTATTTTTAGTATCAGTATACTTTAAATATTCAAGATTATCCAATGCCAAAAAAATCTGATAAAACACCGGAACAAATACTTATAGATGAACTTAACAAGAAAATAGAAGAACTAGAGTCTGAAAAGAAGTCACTAGAGACAGAAAAGAAAGACCAAGAGGAGATGGTCAAGAGAGCTCAATTCGATTACATCAATTTGAAGATGGATTTTGATAGATTTCAAAAAAACACTGCTGACGAAAAAAAAACACAGAAAGCAACGCTTCTGATTGAATCTATTAAAAAATTTCTGCCATTTGTAGAGACCATGAGAAAGTCTTTGGAGTCTATCGATGAAGAGCAAAAAGAATCTTCTCTAGGAGAATGAGTAGCGGTGATGTACAAAAATTTCCTAAGTACATTGGCAGCTATGCATATTGAACCAATAGAGGCATTAGGTCAAGAACCAGATACGCTTATGCACGAACCTGTAGGTATGCAACCAACTGAAAACGAAAAACTAAAAGGGAAGATTATCCAAGAATTTGAAAGAGGTTTTGTCTACAAAAAAGATGGAGAAACAAAGGTGATCACTACAAGTAAAGTAGTCATAGGACAGTAACTCATAACCATGCAATGACAATATAAGCTGCTTATTAGAAACAAAGGATTAACTAACCCAGAGTTGAAAGAGGGAGAACTCCAAGACGATTTATTCTTTATCAAAATTGCTGAGTGAACATTGTCTGAGCTATGCTCCCTTCTCTCCAAGCCAAATACATTAGTGACGAAAACAACCATAAAGCAGATCAAGCACTCGTATAAGTATGCCTCTGAGGAAGAAAGTCTGAGAAGAATAAAAAGAATTCGCAAGACTATAAAATATATCTTTGATCATCATAAACAGAGAAGAAAAGAGGAGGATAAAAGCACACATTTTATGATCAAGGAGGCTCATATTGATAAACGAATACCGGTAAGAAAGAAAGTTAGTTGGCACATACCTAATAGAAGAGCAGTAATTCATATTAGACTGCAGGATTGAATATATGAAGCATTTCTTAAAGAAATGGAAAAAGTTGAAAGCAAATAATCATAGTGTTATAAAAAAATATTTTGACACTCTAGACAAGAAAAATACAAAAAGATTATTCTTTATGTGGTGAGCAAGAAACCAAAATGACACCAATAATCATCATTTTCGTCTTCACTTTGGTAATGTCTATTGGACTGATAATAATGTTACGATCACATGCTAAAAGTGTTAAAAAGAAAGATGAGAATATCGAGTAGTTTTATTTAAACAAATATGTGTGACATTAACTACTAAGCATATTCCCAACGAGCCGTGAGTCTATTTGTTCAAATCCAAATCAGACAAGATTTTATATATTGGAAAAGCAAAAAACTTACAAAAAAGGGTACAGCAGTACTTTACTCCTGGATCTGTATGGAAACAAGAAATGGTGGTGAAGGCACACAAGATAGATTTCATTACTGTAACCAACGAGTCAGAATCTCTCTACTTGGAGGATAATCTGATCAAGCAACATAAGCCACCATACAACTCATTGTTAAAATGAGATAATACCTATATCTTTGTGAAAATAACCAATGAGGCATATCCTCAGGTGTTATTTACAAGAAAAAGAATAGCAGATGGATCAATCTATATAGGTCCTAAGCGTAGTTCGCGTACACTCAAAAATGTACTGCGTTATATCCGTCGTTATTTACAATATAGATGATGTAAGAATACACAGTTCCGTCAATGAAAACTATGTTCCGATTACTTTTGGTGACTATGTAAGTGATGGTGTGTGTTCGCACAGCTGAAGAACAAAACAGAAGAGAAATCATTTTTTGATGAGGCAAAGAAGTTGTGACTGATTATTGATGCAGATTACGAATGATATACAGCTCAGTACAAAGTGTTGATGCAACTTTTGGCAAAAACAATTGATGGGAATCCTACACAGCTTTTAGAAAAAGTCACACAAGATATTCAGCACTGTATAGAGACAGAAAACTTTGAGCGAGCAGGACAGCTCAAAGAAGTCTACCAGTGATTACATCAATACTACGAGAAGCAATCAGTCGTACTAGAGGAGAGTATTAGCGCAAAAATCACAAAAATATCTCAGGTCGCAGATTGGTATGTAGTAATAATGCTCCATTTCAATGAGTGAAGAATCATTGATGTAATACGTACGAAGATTCATAAAAATGAGACTGATGTTCATGAGTTACTTGTTTTATCTGAACAAGAAATAGGAGAGGAAATTGTCATAAAGTATAAGTCAAAGACGGTCTGGAAGAGGGTTTCAGATACAGAGAGTTATCATACAACAAGTATGATACAAGAGATTGAAAAGAAATTACCCTTCGGGATTGTGCTATATCCTGAGAATACATCCCATATTCACAAAAATTTATGAGAGATTGATACGATTGCCCAAACTGCTCTTGATAGCTTTATAATTAGTTCTAGTTTCGAGGAAGAAAATATCATGACAGGGATATTAGAAGGCTTGCAGCAGAAGTTTTTTCTCAAGGAATTTCCTTATCATGTTGAGTGTCTGGATATATCACACTTTGGGTGAAAACAAACGAGTGGATGACTATCTTGTATACAAGGCTGATTACCTCACAAATATGGATATCGTAGATACAAAATTCAAAGTACTGACACAGGAGATGATTATCAAGCTCTACGTGAGGTAGTGATTCGTAGATTCAAACTGACAAAAGGAAATAAGAAGGTAGAAGACACTTCTGTTTATCCACAGTTATTCATATTAGATGGTGGAAAAGCACAGCTTTGAATCATACCAGAATTGATCAAGGAGTACCCTATGCTTTCTGCTATCATGCAAAAAACCCAGTTTGCCTCACTTGAAAAGTGAAAAGCTAGAAAAAGAAGTAACAAAAAAAATATCAGCGAAATGCTGCATGTGCTCTTAGATGATTGAAGTGTTGTCTCCAAACCGTTTACCTATGACAAGATAGACCAGATGCTTGTGAAATTGCGTGATGAAGCACATAGATTTGCAAACATGTATAGAAAAAAACAAGCAAGCAAGGAGTGGAAAAACTAGTAAAGAAAGTTCTCTTTGAAGAAATATTTTCAGTCTTTTAGTTCTAGGTTGTCTTTATAAAGGTGGTAACTCAAGAGAGCCGATTTTCTTAGGTGTTCAATAGTCACGTCTTGTTTTATACCTAAGGTTTCTCGGTACATCATACCTATTTCCCATGCTCATTTTTCATCCATTGATTGTTCTAAATCGCGAGGTAGTTGATGATGTCATAATTCATGAACTATCCTAGGAAGAAAACTCTGACTGTGTGCGACTTTTTTATTATAGATAATAGTACATGGTTTTCATTCAGGGTTGAGTGGCTCCGCTTTCCTTACGCTTATACCATTTGGCAAAGACGTAAGAACATCTAGAGTTTTTTCTTCAACTATCTTGTTGTCATAAAAGAAGTTCCACTCAGTCTCATCATGATGAAACCCAAGCAAACTGCTATCTATTCCAAGAACATCTACAAATCTTTGTCCATCAATGAGGACATGATTGCTTGAATCAAATCAAATCTTAGGTCAAGAAGAGGGAGCAAATAATTTATCTCTGGTAAGGTTGTGAAATAGTTGAGTGAGTTGAAATCACGTATGTACTTCTTCTACACTAGCTTCAGTAAGTCCAAGAAAGTATTCATTATTTTTATCAACAAAATCACAGGCTACTTTTGTTAAGTAGTGAGTACTATTTTTTAGTGCAAGAAGTAATTTTTGAGTTGCTGAAGTTGTCCTATATTGAAGTCATCAATGGAGGTTGAATGATTTGGTTTCTTCGATGAGGTTGGAGTTCATAATTTCTTAGTAGTATAGTCTAAATACAATTTTTCTCTGTTTTTACTTGAGAATAGTAAGTGTCTTGCAATTTTTTCAGAATGGCTTCTACAAAAAAATGGGGAGTGAGGTTTTCAAGACAATGGGGTTTATCACTCATATATGTAGAACACGTATGAGGATACCCTTCATAGTAACATTTATCAGATGAGTCACATCAAACATCTAACGTAGTGAGAGAGTCAACTTCTGTTTTGATAGGTACGATGTCTTCTGCATCTAATATATTGAACAACATCAGAGTCGGAGTTTCCATAGCAATAGCTGCATTGGTTAGTCAGCCATCGATACCAATCATTAAGTGTACATTACGGATAATAGAAAAAGATTTTTCTAAAGGTAATTCTCATGCGTAGTTGTGGATGCGATATGATAACTGAATGCCCTCTGCAGTTTCAACTGCATCTGAGCCACCAAGTAAAAAGAAATGTGTATCGGGAAGTCTCTCATGTAGTTTTTTCAGTACTATATCTCGTTTGTTGTACTTTTTCATTAAGTCCTTATACCCAATAGAGATTGCTATGGTGTTTCATTGACATGAATCAATAAGTTCTTTTCACCATGCTTCAAGAGCAGGTTGCATATTGTGAGACGGTTTGTCAGTTTCTTTATGTTCCCAGCCTAATCATAATGATGTGCCCATCGACCCAGAAAAGGTATCAATATGATGTCTTTTTTTGCTTCAAAAAAAATATGATCAATAGTTAGTTATGAGGTAAGGAGTTCTTAAACCAGAACTAAGTACTTT
>JAHDGZ010000002.1:41293-59036 GCA_020631605.1 bacterium | reverse complement strand
ATTAATCTCGAGAAAAAGATTCTGATATCATACTATCCGTGTCACACAGCACCTTCATCAGACGGTACAACTGTTCATGATCTAACTCCAATGGATATCAAAGGCTTTCTTTCTTATCTTGTTTGAGAATAATCTCGATTGTCACTTCTCAGTGAGCATCTATTTCTCATTCAACTCTGAGATGAACTGCCTTCTGTGAATCAAAGTATTCATTATCAGTAAGTTGACAGAAATTTTCAATGACTTCAACAATATCATTGTCTGCATCATTGGATGGGCTATAAGATATCTGATCTGTTTGAAATGGAGACACACGATCCTGCAACATCAGAGTGAATTTTTTTTGCATATTGTTTCTCAGAATCTTTGTCATCTTCCATGGCTCTCGTTCTGATCTTAGTCCCCATAAGACAGAACGCCATTGCTCATTAGTATTAAATTTGAGCAAGAGTTCTCACCTTGTTGCTGGATCTGACTCATCTAGATACCATTTATAATGTCTTACGAGGCAGTCTTCAAAATTTTCAGATCAAAATTTTTCATCTGATATATCCTCATCCATCACTCGCTCTTCAAATCACTCCTCTAATCGAGTATCATTACTTATCAGATAGCTACCACATCATGCATCTACATCAGTTGCCACAGAGATGAACTGACTAACCTCTGGTAGAGTTACCACCTCTTGTTTATCATCCAACTCATATTCTTCTCCTGCTAGATGAAAGTTACACATCATCACTATCTCAAAGATAGATTCTTCTAACTTCTTCTGCTCCTGGTCAACCGTCACATATAACTCCAGTCGAACTCTAATATTTTGCGCCTCTTCATCTATATCTGCTATATACTCTTTCAATCATTGCAAGATTGTATTTTTTTCTTCTCTCTCAAGAGAATCTATCCGTTCTTGTAATTGAGTAATATTGTCGAATTGTACTTCTGTCATCTCATGGGGCGCTCACTGTAGATTAATACAAAAATCATGTGTAAGAACTTGTCTATGACTATCCATGAGATACTTTACATAACTCACAATATTCACTTCGATCTGATCAATTTTGCTAATTTGCTCCGCAACTTTCTCCTCTTCAGATAGCAGCTCTTCCATTGGTTCTTGTAACAATGCTACCATTAGTTCACTTTCCAGTGCAGCAAAATCTTCAATGAGATTCTCTGGGATGATACTAATGTCTGTATCTCATGTAGCAATATAGCTCAGGAAACCAAATAGTCACTGAGATATCTCTAATCAGTGCTGCTTAACCAATGCTAATTTAGCTTCAGCTTCAACTTTATTGGGTGCTGCATTAGTAGACATCTATATGCGTGAGATAAAACAAACTCCTTATCTGAAGATAATGCTATTCGTAAGCTCAAAATCTGTGTCACAGATCTGTGAGACAAAATCATACATACTTTGATCATCAAGATACAATTGTGTGTGCACAGTTTTTCCTACTGATGTAAAAGATATGGTAATTTCATACTTGCCAATCGCCAAAACATTACCAAAAATCTCAATACTCACATGCTCTCAAGAGAGAAGATCACTCAGATCTACTCCTTTATCATTTTGATTCCTACAAAAATCGGTAATTTTTTCTAAGATCTCGTCATCCCAATCATATACACTTCCTGACACTTCTTCATCTTCTGGTCATCACGGATATAATAGTGGTCGAATTTCAAAGCCTTGATTCACTTTGGCATGTAGATATTTTTTGATTTTTCATTGAGATCGACTCTTGTATGCTCTTCGTATTTCTAATTTTCGTTCTGGATTGCCATTTATTTTCTTCAGAAGATACTCTTCCCATTTTTCATCATGAGTTGCCATAAAATTTGCTAATTCAACTCACAAGTCGGATTGGTCACCCTCTAGTTGTTGTGATAATTCTGGTTCAAAAAGTGCATGTCTTATAACCTTATAGTCAACTCAATCATCATTATACCACAGGACTTTCTCCCAATCTATGGGTGCGCTCAAAACCTTCTTGAGACAAGACCGTACCTTCTCTTTTCATTCTAACGACACATCAGTCTTGATCCAATCATCCTCTGTATCTGACCATGTAACACGTACTCACAACATCCATTTTCCCATTTCATCTACTGATAGTAGAACATCAACATCTTCTGTCTCAGAGTGATCATTTATATTCTCAGAAAATGAATTTGTTCTATCAAAAGTGGTTAATCGGTCACTTAAGTCTTCTTTTGATGCTCGCTTAATGTTTCGATTATCTAAGACAAAATATGAGTAAGTACCTACTAATTTTCTCTTCTCAACGTCAGACTGAATAAATTCTTCTATTTCTTTCAGTGTCCCTTGATCCTCCAGAATAACGGCTAGCACCTCTTCAAGCGTATCCAACAACTTACTATATTCATCGTCTAGATCTGCCGACAACACTCCCTCATCTCAGTCTCCATCACTAATAATTTTTAATGAATCAAATAGTTCTTCTGATATTTCTATTCTACCAATTCACACCAAATCAATAAATTCAGTTGCCTCGGCTTTTGTTATAACTGTAACACCCATCAATAATTTTTTATGTAAATCTCTTATATTGACATATACATATTTATGTTTTTGATTCAAGCTTATTTGTTGCTTTATTCTGAGATTCTCCTACAAATATATAGAACTTTATCCGGGTGCTCGCTATGCAATTCTCTCACTCTCAGATCAATCTCTATCAAACATGCCCACGCAAATATGCGCACCAATATATTGATAGGATGAAGGTGTCTTCAGATAGTTTGCATCTTGTTTTATGATCAGCTGTTCATGCATGACTTGAACGGCTCTATGAGCAAGTCAGGGATCATAAGATACCGTCTCTTGATGATGTATTGACTGCGTATCAACAAGATTGGGATACACAAGTAGATGAAACACAACAACGCCAAGGTCCAGAGTATTTCACTCTAGAGGATCGTGAAACTTTTTATCAAAGAGGAATCAATTATATAACTTGGTACGTAGAAGCACATCATCCCTTTGATCAACAGATTCCTATGGACACGGAGCACCGTATTAACATAGACTTAGACGATGATATTCGTTTCAGATGAGCTATTGATCGCTTAGATATTGATGAAGATACTATCACTATTACTGATTATAAAACTAATCGTAGCCTCCCCAAAGATGACAATGATAGTATCAAACAACAGATCACTCTCTATGCACTAGGTGTTCTCAATGACTATGGGAGCAAAATAAAGCACCTCGTGGGGAATGTGATTTATCTCCATATGAAAAAGACTGTCACCTGGAAAATTACTTCAGAAGAGATGGAAAACGCTAAAACTTACTACAAGGACTTAGCAAGAGAAATACTACAGAAAAAGAAACTACGAGACAAAGGGGCAAAAGAATCTTTTCCTCCTCAGCAGAATTTTCAGTGCAATGGCTGTCCGTTTCGCATGATTTGTCCACTATGGTCACATGGTTACAAGTCAGATGAGGCTATTACATTGGATAGCCTCTGAAATACCACTATAAAAGCGCTCATTGATCAACACTCAAAAATTAGCAAGCAACATAAGGCTCTGGAAGCAGAAAAAAAAGAATATAGCAAACTCCTCGGACAGTATGGAGCAGACAATGATTTCAAGAAACTTTATGGGCATGATTTTCAGCTACGTATTGGGGAATCCACTCGTTATAGTATCAACAAAGATACTGAGGAGACACTTCTCAAAAAGCTTAAAGAGCATAACCTCCTAGATGATCTTCTTTCCATCGATGTATTCAAATTAGCAAAGCTCTTCAAAGATGGAACACTAGATGAAGCAGAGCGAAGTTCTCTCATCCATAAAAATACAAGCTACTCTGCCTGACGAGCAAAATGAATCAAAGATAAGGACAAAGAATGAACTGAAGACAAAATAGGAGATTCCTAATCCACTCATTTCATAGTCATTTTTCATTTACTACTCTTTGCTATATGCCCTATACTCCTCCTCCACTCTCTCGATCAATATCCAGCAGTACATTGCGAAATCACTGTCAAAAAAAATATTACTTCAACTATTATACAAATTGGCTGAAGAAGACTAACGCAGATTTACGATTGGAAACACTACTCCTCAAAAATATTGCTAGCTACAAAATGTGGATAGGAACACATACACATTTCATCCTCAGTGATTATCTGCAAGCATTAAAAACATGACCTCTTGATCCATCATCACTCAAGAGAATAACCGATCTGTCTGCTCAAGTGATGAGCCAGGAGTTTGATTTTTCAGCAACCAGACAATATGAGACATATGACAAAAATCAAAAATTTGGTCTCAATGAGCATGCTTATAACAAAGAACTTCCTTCAGAACCCTTACAGGAAGCTATTCGTATTGTCACAAGTAATTTGGAAGCATTTCGTTCTAGTGCTCTCCATGAGGATATCTCCACATACATTCGTGATTGACATCGTGTCTTCATAGAAGATAAAGAACCAAACTTTGAGCAAATGAAGGTTGTGCTCGATCATGTTCCCGAACTTTCTTGAGTCAACATTCGAGCTCAACCAGATGCATGAGTAGTCACCAAGGATGGTCGCTACATCATCTATGATCGAAAATCTGGGACAATAAGAGACGAAAGACGTAAAAATCCCCTTTCTGAACAGCTCAAAGTCTATGCACTAAAGTTACTTACCAGAACCAAGAAAAATATTGAGGATATTAGTATCGAATGATATGAGATATATGTTCCTAGTATGGAAATTTTTGGTGGAGAAATCCAAGATATACATATACAGTGAATTTCTGATAAAATCATTAGTGATGTTACCACTATTTCTGACTATCTTCATGACAATGATGTATCAACGAATAAACCTCTCGCAGTAGAAAAATTTTTGAGAACTGATGATACTAAAAAATGTGATACATGTAGATTCAAACGTGTTTGCGATAAGCTTAAGACCTTTGAATCTCATACCTTATTCTAATTTTTTTGTATAAAGTGCAAACTACCCTGGATCCAGAGTAGTCGCGAAATATCATTATGAACATGCAATCAATTTTTGGCTACAGTAGCAGTAGCTTTGTATCACTTCTCTTTCTTGGAAAATACTAAGCCGATAGACATGGTATTCTTCTGGCCAAATCCTTCACCTCCGAGTCTTTTGGTCCAACTATCGTTGTAGATACATTGTATCTCAAGATTAATCTTTTTAGAAATATTAATTTCAGGGCTTTCCCAGTTGATTCCCATCGTGCAGCTCCAATCCCCAAACTCATTGTAGATCCACGATCCTATAGTAAACTGTTTGTAGGATATGGTTGGATTAATGATCCACCTTCTGGCTCTGTTTCTATAGTGGAAGTAGCTTATCTGCATTGCAGTTTTCACTACATCTCCACGTGAACCTTTGAGTGACAAAGCTGTCAGACTATTCTTTTCCCAATTCCAGTCTGCGAAATGAATAACATTTATATGGAACGCATTACGTGACAACCAAAATTTGTGAGAAAGAAACATCCCATCATACCTCCCCAATGTATCCCAAGAGAATGACTTCAGGTAGGTAAGTGATGTGGAATCTATCTTAGCTTCAACTCCAAACACAACTGCAGCTTGATCAGAAAGTGTGGTACCACTTACTGGTGCATAAGGACGTGATTCTACCGTAGTAGATAGTGAAAAGCTCTGTGCTGTAGTGTTTTGGCTATAACTCGCAAAAACTACTGAGAAAAAGAGATGAAAAATCACTTTGTTGTTAATCATTTTTATTTTGTTTTATTTTTTTTCTTTTGTTATTGATAATTGTGTTATTAATTTTTATTAGATACGCACTATATGTTTATAACACCTCTTGTCAATACTCATGCGAGACTTCTCACTCTTGTAATAGCTTGCATATATTCATACTTTTACTACTCTTTTAGTATTTGTCCTTCTCAGGATTATTTATTCTTTTGATTCAACACATGGCTACGAAGAAGACTTCATCTAAGAAAACTAGCACTAACAAGAAAGTGGCAGACACCACCAAAAAGATTACTGAAGGTGTAGCCAAAGCTGAGGCTACTGTAGATGAGACTATTAACAAAGTAACATGAAAGGCTAAAGAAGTGGTCTGAGCTGCAAACACTCAGAAAGTAAAAGATCTAGCTAACCAAGCTGATGCATTGGCAGGAAAGGTAGGAGCTTTTGCCGAAAAAGCTGATGATCTTGCTCAAGGAGTTCTTCCAAGCAGCAATTGAAGTGATGCAGAACTTGAACTTGAATACGAAGAAAAAGTTTCTCGTCTATTCTTCTTACGTTTTCTCTGGTTGATCATCGAATACTGGATTATTCTCGTACGAAGCATCTGGATCGGACTTATCTCTATCATACACTTCTTCTACATGATAATTTTGGGGAAAAGGAACAAGAATCTTTGGGATCAAACATATAGATACCTACGTCATGTGACTAAACGAGGGATGTATATAAAGTGAGTGACTGACAAAAGACCAGAATTCATCACTCCTAGCAAGTAATTCATAGTATCTAACTATTTCTAAGAAGCAATTATTCACCTTTTTGCTTCTTTTTTCTTACTCATCTTATCTTCATCATCTTATGACATATTTCAGCAAGGAAAGTATTTCATTCTTTGAAGAGTTGGCAGGCAATAACCATAAAGAACGATTTCATGCCAATAGGTCACGCTATGAAACATATATCAAGAATCCTATAAGGACACTTACTCAAGCGGTCATTGATCGTGTTGCTGAGGTTGAACCTTGATTTGATCTGGAGCCCAAAAATGCAGTCTTTCGTATCAATCGTGATATACGTTTTGCTAAAGACAAAACTCCCTACAAGACACATGTAGCTGCATCTATTAATCATGGTGGACGTAAAGCATTTGACCGTCCAGGTCTCTACATACACTTCTGATTGGATTGAGTGTGGCTATGAAGTGGATGCTACAAACCAGACAAACAACAACTCTCTAGGATAAGAAGGATGTTGGTCGATCAACAACCTGCTATCGATAAAATATTGCACAATCCACAATTTCTTGCACTCTTTGGTGAGATGAAAGGCGAGAAAAACAAAATCATACCAAAAGAATTCAAACCATACCTAGAACAACAGCCTTTGGTCGCACATAAGCAATTCTATTTCATGGCTGAATACCCATCAAGCATGATGGTAAGAGATGATATTGTTGACCGAATTATGGAACATTGGCATGCTGCAACACCATGGAACAAGCTTCTTGAATCAGTGCTGATTGAAGAATAGACTCCTCTTCCTTTACCTGTGATACAAACTGTATGAAAGAGCAATGACTCGAATTTAGTGCAGAAATATGGCTCTGGAACAACGGCAAAAATCCTGCCTCTTGGCATTTTGTAACTATTGACTCTTCTCTATCGCAAAAAATTCAGGATATCACAAAAAATCAACCACGCAAAGGTTTTGGCTCAGTCAAAGTTGAAGTAAGAATTGCATTTGTAGTCTGGCAAACAAGTATTTTCCCTGACAAAGCGTCTGGTTGCTACCTCTTACCCCTCAAGGCATCAGTAAGAAAAGAGTTGCAGATAGCCGAATGAGATACCGTATTAGTTTCACTAAGTATTCTCTAGCACTAGATTGCTTGTACTCAAAGAGACTGACCCAATTTGTCCACCAAGATACTAGCGTATGATCCTGCTGGAAGAGTGAAATCAATTAACAAATCTTCTTTCTGATACCTAACATTAGTGAACATTGGATTCACTCGCAACGGTCTTCTCAATCAAAAAACTCTGAGCTCTTTGAACATGTGCATGTAGTCTGGATCCAAGTGATGACGCTCTAAAAATTTGCTCTCTCGCTCCCCTGCTTTATCCATAGGCAACGGCGTATTAAATCACGCTACTGGTCCTGTAAGCATCATATTTCTTGATTCTGGCTCTATCATCTCTCCCGTTACTTTGGGCACAAAGAAGAAACTTTCTCTATCGCTTTGTATATCACAGACAGCAACTTTTTTTGTTTGCTCTTGGTAGAAACCATATCCTTGTTCTTTTCACTCTAGCCATGTTAAGAGATCTCCATCGAGTAACTGAAATCATTTTTTTGCTCTCTTTTTCACATAGTCATTAAAAATCTTACTAGAGAATGCTTGCAGCTTGAATATTTTTTCTCCATTTACCATCTTGATTCTTGATTTTCACTGCATGATGTCTTGTCATTGCTTTCGGTTCTTACCATTTATACCAAAACGCTGCTCTCCAAACATGTTAGGATATCCATCATCTAATAGTCACTGTACAATTTCGATAGATTGTTCCTTTTCTCTTTGTCATAACTTTGTGTTAGACCTTAGTCTGATATGGAATTCATTCTTGATCGGTACTGACAATCCAATAGGAAACTCATGCCTATTGACCTCAATAATTCTCACAATTTCGGCTAGTGTGTTTACGAAAAGCTCTTCTCCTCAAAGTTTCTCTAGTGCACTATCGTAGATGCTAATCCATTGTTTTGCTACTGCCCTTTTATCCTTGAGTCATGCAATTCCTAGAGTCTTACGTGAAATTTTAAATCTTGTGCGCAAATGATCTATCACATCATGAGTATTCAAGTTTCTTTTTTCAAAGTAAACAAACAAGGCATCACCCTTACCTGATAGTTCGAAAGGGAGTTTTTCACTCACAAAGAAATCACGCGCTTTTTGTTTAAAGGAAAATCTCATTGGAATGGGGTATAATAAATAATTTTTATATTTATAGGAATAAAAAACCTTGTTACTATGGAATCTTCTTTCTAGATCGATAAAAAAAAGTATTTACTCCTTCTTTCATACCATGACAACACAACAAGTAGCAGATAGATTAGTAGAATTGTGCAAAGCAGGTGAATATGATACGTGCTATGATGAACTCTATGCTCAAGATTTTGTTGCAGTAGGGCCCAAATGATCAGTTGAAGAAACACCAGTAGTAGGTATTACAGCCATGAAAGAGAAAGCTGCAAAATGGGCTGATATGATGGAAGAATTTTTGTGAGGATGGACAGGAGATCCTATCGTTGCTGGTAATACTATAGCTCTGGCTATGTGATTTAAAGCAAGATACAAAGGTGAGACAGATATAAAAGATGAAGAAGAAATAATCGTCTACACTGTCAAAGATGGTAAGATTATCAGAGAAGAATATTTCTACTAAACTCTATTCGTCTTCATGAGTAAAAGAAGATATGCAAATTTACAAGAACTACTCGATGACTGTAGCCCAGAACATCGTGAGATCGCTGACAAACTCAGAGAGATCTTTCTCTCGTTAGAGTGAGTTAGGGAGTCTGTCAAATGGGATTGTCTGCATTTTAATTACCCGAATGGCATGTGGATTTATGTAAACATGAGGAACAAAAAACATCCAATTATTGGATTTAGTCGTGGTGCTTGGATGGTAAAACATAATCATCTTTTAACCTGACTTTTTGATGAAGTGAAAACAGTTGTTGGGAAGATAACACTCTACTCTATCGACACTATTGGACAAAAATGACTACGTTCACTTGCCAAATATATCTATCAGCTCCCATCGTGAATTTGAGTACTTTAGTTGGATAAACATATTATGAGTGAAGAAATATACTATGATGAAGAACGAAACATTATCCCAATGCCACTTGATGAGTGGAATAAGCAAAAAGAGAGACTCAAAGAAGACAGCAGAGAGACAACTGTTATTGACTGCAACGGGAATACACTCTCTGCTTGAGATGCAATCATTGCCATCAAGGATCTCAATGTAAAATGATGAGAAAAAATCAAAAGAGGCGACAAATTTACTAATGTTTCACTCACCGATGATCCAACTCACGTGAGAGCAAAACATAAAAAACACGGAACCATCTTTCTCAAAACTGAGTTTTTTAAAAAGTGATAAGCAATTCTACCTCAACAAGACCTTTCTTCATGACTTTACTGCCTCTCATCATATATCATGACCAAAGAACAGATAGAAATAGCCATTAGAGAATACATACCCCATATTGTGCATATGTCTCTTTCTACTTGTATTGAAAACAAGCCATGGACGACAGAAGTACACTTTGTGTATGATGATACACTTAATCTCTATTTCATTTCTAGACCATCTAGAAGACATAGTCAAGAAATAGCTAGTAATAATAGTGTTTCTGGAACTATTGTTACTCAACATACTGCAGAAGAAAAATCTAGATGAGTTTACTTTGAAGGTAAGGTAGCAATGATTTCTGTCACAGGAGAATCAGATCCTCTATTTCAGTTATTTCAACAAAGACTATGAACATCACTTTCTATCCTGGAAGAAGCTCTTGAAGAAAATGGACACAGGTTTTACAAGATCACGGTAGACAACTATTATCTCTTTGATAGTAAGAAATTTGTACTTCCTCGACACTAACTTCTTTATACTCATGCTCATATGACAAACATAACACGCTGCCCTCGGTGCGAAAAAGATGATTTGTATCGCGACTACCATGACCATGAGCGGTGAATCCCTGTACATGATGATAACAAACACTTTGAATTCCTTCTTTTGGAATCTTTTCAAGCATGACTATCACGATACACTGTTTTGAAAAAACGTGAAAACTTTCGTGTAGCATTTGATCAATTTGATCCACAAAAGATAGCAATGTATGATGAGCAAAAAGTTCTCTCACTTGTGTGAGACGCAGGCATCATTCGCCATCGTGGTAAGATAGAAGCTGCAATAACCAATGCTCGTATCTTTCTTGAAATTCAACAAGAGTACTGATCACGAGATCGCTTTATCCGAGCATATACTGACCATAAGGTAGTTGACAACAAGGTAGGCAAGATGGAAAGCGTTCCAAGCAAGACAGAGCTTTCTGATCAGATCAGCAAAGATCTGAAAAAACGCTGAATGAAATTTGTTTGATCTACCATAGTCTATGCTCATCTACAAGCAACTGGACAAGTTAACGATCATCTAGTAGATTGCTGGAAATATTAACTATAAGCCTTTTTTTCTAACTTATTTAGGAGATCTAAGACTAACTCTATCTGCCTGAGGTGATCCGCTTCTTCCGGGTACTTTTTGCTGAGATTTCTTACTCCTTCAAAAAACTCCTTATGTCTTTTGATAAGTTTATAATAATCCGATCTCCACATCCCATTTTGCATAATATCCTGCAACATAGTTACTTCTGCATCCAACATACTAGAAAAACTTTTTCAATCATCGTATACTTCGTGCATCAGTAGAGATTCCGGGAGTAACTCATCTACTCTACCAAATTGTGATACAGTTGAATCATCTGTAAGTGCTGCTATATCTCTAGAAATCATCAGATTTTTTTGATCCACATATCTCATACCTCACGTATCTTTAATTTCTGGAGGAAGCTTATCATTTTCTACTACTCCAAACAGGTGCGAATCTTTTGCATGCTCATTGTAGTATACTCCAAAACCACTTAAGTATCAAGCATCTTCTATTGCTCATCGTGAGTTATGATATGTCATATCAGTTTGAGGATTTCCAATAGTTGTTCGGTCATATATTGATTCAGGAATCTCTTTTTCTCGATTTATATTTTGGAGAAACTTTGCATAATCTCTTCACTTAATGATCTCAGCTATAAAATAGGCATCCTCATCAAACGCTGATCGAGCGACTTCTTTTTGGATAGCTACTCTCTCTTTTATCACATGATCAAAATAAGCTGAAAGTTCTTTCAAAAACTCATCAAGATCATTTATTTCATTCGCTTGTGCAAATCTTATTGCTTCTTGTATACCTCCAATCACTACATTCCTTTCTCTATCTCTCATCTTTACTACATCATGATCTTCAATAATAGCCATGAGAGGTCTAAATTTTTGATCAATAGCATCAGTCATCCAAAGAAATTGCTCACTCTTGTTTCATGACAGCCACTTGTTTGGAGACAGGACATTATTTAATGCCTGAGATCATGAATCTATGACATGATAAGCTACTGTTTTATCTCAAATCTCCACTGACTCAATATCTAAGACAGACTTTAGTAAAATGTCTTTTACCTTCTCTCCTGCAATAATCTCACCCTCTGTTCGCTCTCTTTTGTTCATTATTGACATCATACAATAAATTGATGCTATCATAGTATATCGATATTTGCAATCAAGGCCATTTTTCGTACTATTGTCGATGATTTACGACGTCACACAAACAATGAAAACACTAGAATCTCTCTTTTCTCGCTTATGACTCACTGACAATGAGGTGGAAATGTATCTCATACTACTCAAGTGATGATGGCAATCGACAACTACTCTTGCCAGAAAACTCCGCAAACCTAGGACTACCCTCTACTCACACTTAGACTGACTTCTCAATAAATGAATGATTCAAGTTGAACAGACAGCGAGATGACAAAGATTCAATGCCCTTAGCTTTGATAATTTACTGATAGCTCTCGAACAGAAAAAGAAAAAGCTCAATGACTCTGTGAGCGATCTGATGTACGCAAGAGATGAATATGAAGCTACCAAACTAGAGATGAGCTTTGTACCAAAAATCAAGATTTATGAAACAAAAGAAGCCAGAAACATAGTCTACAAAAAGATTCAAAACTTCACCGAAGCCTTTAGCATCTTCAACTATGATGCGGCTATCAAATTTATGCAATGGAATAAAAAAAGAAGAGAGCAAGCATGAGTTGTTCTTCCTGGTAGTTATGTAAAAGAAATTTTGATCGACAGCCCACAGGCACGCAAGTACAAGAAAAAACGAGAAAAAAAGAATCATTGACGTCATGAAGTTAAACTTCTCGCAGAAGACAATCTCTGATCTATACAATCAGATATTCTACTAGTAGATGGAGTATACTATCACTCGTCACTGGGAGATAGAGTTGTGATGGTTGAAATCAACGATCCAATATTTTATAACTCTCAAAAAGCACTCTTTGATTATATACGAAATAGTCTAGCATCATAATCTTTAGCTCTCCCAATAAAATGAACATCAACGACATTCGCAGCCAACGCTTATCTTCTCATGGATTTTGATCACAAGAATTCTCTAGCTCCAGAGAACTCATCACACACTACTGAGCTATTCAAGCACAAGACTATCAATGGGCATGTTGGATGATTGGCTCACGTGTTGCTTGATCGACTCTTGCAGACGTAGAGAATGCTATATCATATAAAGACATTGTACGTCTCTGGCCAATGCGTGGTACTCTACATATGGTCAATCCCTCTCTTGCACACTCATTTATTGATTTATGCGCATCTAGGACACTTTCTAGTTTTCCAAAACGTAGAGCATACCTTGGCATCTCTGATACTGAGATAGAAAAAGCATTAGCTGTTATTGAATCATCATTGAGATGATGAAAGTCATTAACTCGCATGGAGCTAGAAGAGGCACTTTTATCATCTGGCCTAAAAAAAAAGAAACAATGGATCTATCATATTACATGCTATGCAGCGACGCGCAAATTGATCTGCTTCTGACCCAGACAATGAAAAGATGATACCTTCGTTCTATTTGATGAATGGATATGACCCAATATATTAAATTCAGATGAAGGAATAGCTGCAATTGCACGTAGCTATATACGCTCTCATGGACCCGCGACTATCAATGATTTGGCATGGTGGACTTGATGGAACAAGTGACAAAGCAAAAATGCATTATGACTCATTGCTAAAGAGATAGATGCAATAGATATTGACTGAACGATTTATTACTTTGCTCCAACAAACATCTGAAATACTCAGGAGACTGTTTTACTTGCAGGTTTTGACGAATATTTTTTGGGGTACAAGGACAGAACTCTTGTTGCAAAAAACGATGATATGTCTCACTATATGACCAAAAATGGGATCTTTTCTCCTCTCGTTGTTCAGAATGGTGAAATTATAGGGAAACGAAAACGCACCTTCAAAACTACGAATATCAAAATAGAATACACACACATCAATAAAGACCTGCCGCCTCAAAAAGATCACATAGAAAAACTAGCTCAAGATTTTACGAGGTTTTATGGATTGAGTGATTATTCACTAATTTTTCACTAAATCAGAAAAGGAGCTTAGACGCTCCTTTACTGCACATACTGCGAAATAGTATTCTCTCTATCAAATGTAATTTTTTACTCAAAAACTTAGGCTAATCTACCTCATCACTACTGCTGTATAGCACTTTGTGAGTAGGCTTGTTGCAAAAGTCTCTAACATACTTCTTGGTGATCTTGGTGGCACATAGCTAATATGATAGATGTCATGAGACTCGTAATGCTCTAATAAATAGTCATCACTTGTCTTCACGCCATCTATGAAACCAATTTCATCTAAATCCTCTTCAAACGCGTACCAGGTATCTCCGTTGAGAAACTCATCCTTCACACCTGTTCGATACTTCTTTACTACCTGCTTAAACTTGTCATACATAGTAGTCATTTTTTTCAGCTGGTGTTCTTTT
The DNA here is from genome assembly GCA_020631605.1 of bacterium. GTDB lineage: Bacteria > Patescibacteriota > Gracilibacteria > Absconditabacterales > Absconditicoccaceae > JAHDGZ01. Next base: position 44,594 of record JAHDGZ010000002.1, on the reverse strand, counting down.
GCTGGCTTGAAATCCTCACCTTCAGGATCCATAAACTGTGTAAGGTTTCTTTTCTTGTCTCCAACCGTAAGGCTAATCATTTTGATTCCTACTTTTTCTATTAATCCATAGAAGTTTGGAAACTCAAATGCTACACCTACTGAACCCAATAAGGCAAAATCTGATGCGTACACTTTATCAGAAGGTGACAGACCTAAGATAACACCACTAGCAGCCATCTCATCGATGCAAGTTACTGTTGTGATTTTGGCTCTAATCAACCTCATGATTTGGGAGTACGTAAAACCATGACCAGGCACTATTCCTCCGGGGCCCTTTGGCCTAAAGACAACCTGATCTGGTTCATAATCACCCTCTAATTGTAATAAAATAGTGATTATTTTCCTGAGATGCTCATTTTTTGAAGCAAAGACATCAGCCTCGAAATCTATAACAAAAATATTTGGTAGATTCTTTTGTACTGATGAATTAGTTTTTTTATTATCTTCTTCATCCATGTCATCATTAGGATTTACCGAGACCCTGACGGTGTCTTTCTCTTCAAAAAGATCAATTACCCTCTTATCTTCCTCCTTTAGGTTTCGTATCACAATCTCTCCTGTTGTTGCTCTTTTGCTACTTGGGAAGAGACTAAATTCCTTACCTTTACTCATAGACGAAAAGATACTTGAAAATGGCGATGCTCCCCCTACAGGGTTTACCTTAGGTTTCTTCTTGAAGACATTTTTCAATATCAACAATCCTAGGCTAAACCAAAAAAAGCCTTTAAGGATCGCATAAATTAAATCGCTGTTAAATTCCATACTCAATTTTTTTAAACTTTATTTTCAATGTGTACATAATGCGGACTACCTGATATAACTTCTTCGTCCTTTTCAAAGTTCCATGTTCATGGTCAGATCAGACATCAATACATATTATTCTCTTATTGTCAACTCTTTTGTTCTTGCTCTCATTGTTGATCTAAGCTTAAGCAGCTCAGGAAATTGATAGAAAAAAAGCACTTTTTGATCTCTTTCTGACGATCACTTAGGTTTACTCTCTAGTATGAAATGTGTGAACGATTCGGCTATATCCTCTCATGGATTGGTAGCAGCATAATCACTGACATACTCTTCTTCTGAATAGACATCTGGCTGCTCATCTTCCCATGCGAGACTCAGTTCTTCATCATCCCAAAATTTATCTATGTATTGTGCAATATATGACAATCTATAAGCACATCATTCACTCAAAAAGTAACTTTGACAATTCCTTTCTGCTGCCATAAGTATCTCCTCTTCCGCGTATGGATCCAAGAGATCAACCTGTGAATCATCTAGGGTGAGAATATGTGCAAACTCATGGATAATTGTATGTATTGCCTCATCCACAATCAAGTCCCCTGAGTCATCAACAAACATTGGGATATTAAAGACTATTGATCGCTTACGATAATCCTCATTGGTCTGTTCAACATAGGCATAGGTGTCACTTTTTTTATTATCACCAAAGTTGATCGAGACTAGATCTTTTCTTGCCTGCTCTGGGATTAACTGTGAAAACAATCACCAGATCAGATCATGCTCTGGCAGCTGATCACCTTCAAGCTGAATAAGCTTACCTTCTTGTAAAAGAAAGGCGTCATAAATAGGCAGATCATCATCTGATTCATCTCGATGTGTATGTTTTGCGTCATAACTATCTAAACTTTCTTCTCTCGGGTAGCACCATTCGTCATCTTCACTATACAGCTCATCAGCTAGGCAATCTTCTGGTAGCATATATCGTCACTCTATTGGTCATGATTCATCTCCAAACACATAGGTAATATCCTCAACCAATTGTCCTAATATTGCTTTAGTTTTTGAAGATATGCTATTTTTTGCCATGTATTGCTCTATCAGGCTGACCACATACTCTACCGCTATATTTTTTTCTTCCATGACGTCAAAAAGACGATCTTCCACACTATCTAATAACACATAATCTTGTTTTTGTAACTCATATGCTCCCACTATCCCTAACGATACTAATCAGAGACAAAACAACATAGACATTTTGATGTATTTCATCAGCAATACTTAGGTTTTAAAAATTTAGACTACTATATCTATGATCACCTCAAAAACAAATATAGCTCAACTATTTGATTATCTTTTCAGAATTTCTATAGTGAGGTTCTTATTATTTTCTTATGTAACTAAATGGACTACGCAAAAAAATCTCTGGAAGATCATAAAAAATTTCAATGAAAACTGTGAGTCACTAGCAAAGTAACATTAGAGACTGTCGATGACCTCAGTACTTACTATACTCCTTGAGTAGCTGCACCATGTCGTGAAATCGCACTTGATGCAAGCAAGGCGTACGACTATACACGAAAATCTAATAGTGTCGCTGTAGTGAGTGATGGTAGTGCGGTTCTCTGACTAGGAAACATCTGATGACTGGCATGACTACCTGTGATGGAATGAAAAGCTATCCTGATGAAGTGATTTGCTAACTTGGATGCAGTGCCAATCGTCTTAGATACCCAAGATCCTGATGAAATAATTTCCATAGTAAAAAATATTGCTCCTACTTTCGGTGCTATCAACCTAGAAGACATCAAGGCACCACAGTGCTTTTATATAGAGGAGAAGCTTAAAGAATTGTGTGATATACCTATATTCCACGATGATCAACATGGTACTGCTATTGTTACACTTGCAGCATTGATCAATGCACTTACCGTTATTGAAAAAGAACTCTCCTCTCTAAAAATTGTTGTAGCTGGAGCTTGAGCAGCAGGTACTGCAGTGAGTAATTTACTCCGATCATATGGCGCTGAGAATATCATCGCATTAGATTCTAAATGAGCTCTTCACAACCAAAGAGAAAATCTTAATCCCTACAAAACAAAACTTGCCTGATACAACAAAGATCAAATCAAATGAAATCTTCAAGATGTTATCGTAGGCGCAGATCTCTTTATTTGAGTGAGTAAACCAAACATACTCAGTACGCAAGATGTTCAGAATATGTGAGACTCCGCGATGATATTTGCAATGAGTAACCCAGATCCAGAAATCCTCATGCAAGATGCACTTGATTGATGAGCACGTATCTATGCAGCTGGTAGAAGTGATGTTCCTGTTCAGATCAATAACCTTATTGCATTCCCTTGAATTCTCAGATGAGCAATTGACAGCAGAATCAGACAACTAGAACACAAACATTTTATTGCTGCCGCGGAGGCGCTTGCTGCTATGGTAAAACAACCTACTGAATCACTACTACTCCCATCCTCTCTTGATAAGTCTATCTCTCAGATAGTTGC
>JAHDGZ010000002.1:26272-41193 GCA_020631605.1 bacterium | reverse complement strand
CTGAATCACTACTACTCCCATCCTCTCTTGATAAGTCTATCTCTCAGATAGTTGCTGATGCAGTTAGTAAGGCAAGGTAACTTTGCACGCATTCTTTCATTTTTTCAATAAATTTAAAACCCATCAATGTTCTTGGTGGGTTATAAACGATCATATACGATCTATGTCTTTTTGGGATCTCTCATCCCATTTTTCTTTTGGTTAGTCTTTAGAAATGCCAGAAAAGGAATTTCTTTGTTTTAGACTGAAATGAGATAGTTATTCTACCTTGAGCATCTCTATCCATTTTTGAGGATTTAATAACCAGTCTTCCAATGTGTTTATTCTTTTTGATGCTAAAGAGATCAAAATAAGATAAACCGTTTGGACTCATAGGCACGTACTCTTGTTTTTCAATTCGTATGCCTTTTTTGTAGAAAGCATACCTTAGTGTAGAACAAACTCCACCTACTTCTGTGTAGCCTGATACTCCAATAGGCCAATATCTGAGGACATTCACAGAAGATTTCCAATACTTAGACTCTTTCTGTCTTTTTTTTGACTCTTTTAGGTACCAATTGGCAAAGATTACCACATTTCTTGCTATCTCTGGAGAGATTTGCTGGCAAGAACTTTTGTTCGCTTGTCCAAGAACTGGACTAGAACTCCCTATGATAAGGGCTGCAAACAAGAAACTTTTAAAAAAGGTGTTTAACTTCATTGTACAAATTTTGTTTTGGTGAATATCCATGCTATATATTTCTTATTTTTTGTCAATATCTTCTGTCTTTTCTTTATACATATCTTCTTTTACTACTCTATAACTCACTCTTTAGAGATATGTAATCCCAAGATCGCAACATATGCAATGACATACTCACAAAAACCCCAACTTGACCTTTTCTTTTTCTTTTATATAAAAAACGTTCTTTACTAAAGATTTTTAAATGCAAAATTCACCTAAATCACACAGAGAAGCTAATGATACAAGTTTTTTTGGACAAGTTGATAAATCTCTTTATCTTATTTTTTCTCAAGAAAAGAAAAAATGACTTGCTAATAGCCTTTATAGTTTTGCATATAATCTATGTAAGCACACTGAAGAAGCTCAAGATCTGTTTCAAGGATCTCTGGAAAGAATTATCTCAAATCAAGAAAAATTTAGACCTTGAACTAACCTCAAGGCATGGTGCTTTACCATAATGAAGAACCTCTTCATCAATGAATATCGCAAAAAAATAAAAAGAAATACGATACTTGACTCTACAGATAATACTTTCTTATTAGACTCTAATGTCGTAAACAACAGATCAGATTGATCACTACTATTCAAAGAACTGAAATTTCTTGTAGAAACACTTGACGAAAATCTCAAGATACCATTTATCAAACACTTTGAAGGGCATAAGTATCAAGAAATTGCCGATGAACTGGAACTTCCTCTCGGAACAATCAAATCAAGAATATTTTTTGCAAGAAAAGAGCTTAGGTCCTCTATCAAAGAAATCTATGGGGTAGACTCTTCATGCTATACGTTACTTTTAGACTAGAAATTACTATCTAACTTCTCAATGCATCTACTGGATCTAAATTTGACGCACGTACAGCAGGATATCGTCAAGATAAAACACCAGTAATACATGCAAATCATAAAGCCAAGAGATCCCCACCGATTGATCTCGTGATTGGTGCATCATAGGCTATTGCAAGCGTGATTATCAACTCAGCTAGAAACACTCACACTAATCATGAAATTACTGTAATCATAATACTTTCCATCAAAAATTGTGATTGTATTACTTTTTTGCTTGCTCCTATAGATTTTAGAATTCAGATTTCTTTTGTTCTCTCTGCTACTCATGCGAACATGACATTCATAATACCAATCCCTGATACAATCAAAATTATAATTGAAATTCCTATCAAAAGAAAACTCAATATTTGTGCTACTTCAGTCGCAATGCCTATGGTTGCTCCAGCATCTATCATGATAAATCCATCACTCTCGTCATCCTTAAGATTATATTCCTCTCTTAAGAGTTCTGTAATCTCTTGTTTCGCTGCTTCCATATTTTCAACATCTCCTATCACAGCAGAAATACCACTGGTGAGATTGCTCTTTATCAGATATCTTTTTGCTGCTCACAATGGCACATAAATGGTACTATCGTAACTAAAGGGTCAAAAACTTACTCCTATCTCATCTAGAACTCATATTACAGTAAACTTCTTGGATTTGATCGTCATTTTTTCTCCTAAGGCTTGTCTAGGATCTTCATATTCAAACAGATCTTCAACCACGTCTACTCCTATTACAGCAACCCTCTCCACAGAATCTCCATCAGCAAAATACTTACCATGCCCCAGACTTAAGTTAAAAATATCAAAATAATTTTCATCTACTCACTGTAGAATATAACTCTCTATATTGGTGTTATTATCATTACTAACCAAAAACGTACTGTCAGTATTTCAAGCTACAGCTGTGACATACTGCGATTCAGCAACTATTGATTTATCATCTGTATCAATCTTAGAGTCTGCTCCATCGGGCACAACAAACAGATTGTTGACACTCAAGGTTTTGAATTGATCCTGTACTGCCTGCTCCACTCATCATCCAATAGCTGTGACGAGAGCTATTGTCCATGTTCCCATTATAATTCCTAACATAGAAAGCCCGGTCCTTAGTTTATTGGCACGAAGCGTCTCCCAAGATGATCTGACTAAATCTCTAAACATTTGGTGATTGGTTAAGAGATGAAGGCTTTTTATTTACTACTTTCCCATCACGTAGATAGATAATACGATCTGCATTTTCTGCTATATAGTGTTCATGTGTCACCATAACAATAGTAGTTCATGAACTATGCAACTCTCCTAGTATTTCCATTACTCCATCTCCTGTAGCAGAATCTAATGCACCTGTTGGTTCATCTGCTAGGATAAGACTTGGATTATTCATCAATGCTCTTGCTATAGCAACTCTCTGCTGCTCTCAACCAGACAACTCACTTGGCACACTAGTAAGTCTATGTCATAGACCTACTCTCTCTAGAAGTCTCTTCGCTCTTTTTTCTCTTTCTTTGGTTGTGAGTCATGCATAGATCCCTGGCAACATTACATTACGAAGAGACGATAATCTTGGGATCAAATAATATTGTTGAAAAATAAATCAGCATTTTTGATTTCTAATGAATGACAGTGTTGCATCATCTTTGAACTCGCTCACATTTTCTCATCCAAAAAAATAATCACCTGTTGTGCTTGGATGTAAAAATCCGATAATATTCAGCAATGTTGACTTTCCTGAACCACTAGGCCCCATCAATGCAACAAATTCTCCTTCGTTGATAGTCAAATTTATTCCCTTTAGTACAGGGATCTCTTTTCCATTGGTCAAAAAGTATGATTTATGGATCTCATCCATATATACCTGCCTAGCCATCATCATCATTAGGGAGTAATATACTTTCTCCTTCACTTAATCATTGTACTATTTCTACCTCTTCATCATTGGTCATACCAATACTCACTTCAATGAGCTCTCCTTCTCCTGTAGTTACAAAATAACTATCATCTTGCTTCACCAAATACTCAGTTGGAATGACTAATGTAGCTAATGTATCTTCTACTACAAACTCAGCATTTATGGTCATTTCCGATCTTAAAGTTATGTCATTAGTATCTGTCAGCTTGATTAGTATTTGATATTGCACAATATCATTCAGATCTCTTTGTCATACCGATGAAACATAATACACCTCTCCCAACACCGTAATATCATCTCTCGCATCTAATGTCATACGAACTTCTTGTCAGACATAAATGTTGTTGACCTCTTCCTCTTCTATCAGTACCTCTACATACTTGTTAGCATCAATTGCCATGGTAATAAATTGTGGTGATGGGTATTCTCAGACCACATTATCCACAGTCAATACTACTCAGTCTTCAGTAGCACGAAGTACAGTTTTCTCCAACTGATAGGTTGCCTCCTCAGCACCAATCTGCGCATTTTTGATTTGTAGTTGTTGGATTGCTTCTTCTGCTGAGCTTAAAGGCTTTTGCACTATTTGAGCATCCAACCTTGCTTTGTCTAATTGGGACTGTGATGACTGAAGAGAAATTGGTGCTTCTTCTTGAGCTAATTCCAAATCTGCTAAAGCCTTTTCATACGTAATTTTTGCTGTACGAATCTGTCATTCCAGCGCATCTATTGCATCCTTCTGTCTATCGTCTACTGTATCCAATGCGCTTGCTACTGAAGATTCAAGTATATTGAGCGCATCCATTGCTTGGACTAGCTGATTCTTTTTTCCCAGAAGTGTAGACCTATGAAGTCCATAGGTCGTTGCCCATGAAGAAATTTGTACTGTAGACAATGTCACATTGGTGACGCTGTTCTCAATCATATCTTGAACAGTTGCTACGAGCTCTATAGTTTTTTGTAAAACAACAAGAGATTGCTCTGGCGTGAGTCACCCTTTTGCTTCTTCTAGCACATTGTGTATTGCATATCGATCAATCTTAGATTTTGTGCGCAATGTTATATCCTTGGCACTGAAGGCATCTTCATAACTATCATTACTATTTTTGTTCAGATCAGTAAGTCAGAGAAGTATATCTATCTCTCTCATGATCTGTTCCACAGAAGCTAGAATGTCGCTATTTGTTATCTGCAAAGAGTTTTGTGCATTGGTTATCTGAATATCATTATTGTTTTGTACTAACGCTGTATCATTATCAGCAACCACATCTTGGAGATCTTTTAGCAACTGTTCGAGATTTGCTTGCGCTAACTCTACAGCGTTTTTTGCTTGTACGATACGTTGACTATTAGCTATCTTGACTTGTGAAAGTGCCAATTCTTGTAGCTTGATTTGTTCCTGTAGTGATGCTATTTCTTGACTTTTGAGAGGCTGACGTAGTGATGCTGCGCTTTGTTGTGCTTGCTGCACAGCTGTTGTATTTCTTCTGAGAGCAAGATTGTAATTACGAGGGTCTATTTTGGCCAACACATCTCCCTTACTCACTGTATCTCATGGTGCGACATTGACCTGAATCAACTTATCCGATAGTGGAAAAGAAAGCACCATAGTATCATTACCTTTAACACGTCCTTCTGCATCGATACTTTTGATTAGATCCTTACGAGTAACAATATCAAAAATTGGTGGAGCATCATGAGTATCTTCATCTTTGTTAAAAAGATAGAATCACAACCCTATTCCACAAAGCAATAAGAGAAACATCAGCCGTTTCCACTTTCTCCTTGAAGTTGTAGTTTTTTTTTGCTCAATTTCATCACGAATTCACATAGTATTTTTGCACTTAGATAAACATACATATACTATATGGTCAAATCTGCATTTTTGCAAAAAAAGTCCCTTTTTTCTGGTTGTTTTCGTCACATCTAAAGGTATATTTCGTCTATATGATATATACTATTTTTAGATCTCTCTTTTTCAGATGATGAAAAAATTACTTCTTACAATTATTTGTTGTTTTATTACACTTCCTTCACTTGCCCATAGTGGTGAAACTAACGCAGTAGATAGCATGGTTCACACAGCTGTAGAGCAATTTGAAGAAACTAAGCTTGCTCCTCTTTGACTAGACGATCAAATTGATCTAGTCACAAGTATTATAGATGCTATAAACGATATACTCATACGTAGTACTTTTGTTGAGTGATCATTGCACTTGGCTGTACTCAATTCCTTAGATAGAGAACTTGATTGACTTCTTATGGAATTGCAACTTGCTCTATTGGCAGCTGAAGAAGTCGAAGAAGAAGATGATGAAATCGTAGAAGAGGAAACAATAGTTACTTCTCCAGCAACTCCTATCTGATTTCCTAGTACTATTGTTCCTTTTCATACAGTGAACACACTAGATATGCTTGTTGTATGATGAAGTACTAGTGATCCTATCACTAACTTTCGTATGACTGCTGATGGTGAGGATATCTTAATCAAAGAACTCTCATTAATTATCAACTGATGAACTTCTGCGTACCAAGCAATAAGCTCTATTGCACTTTATGATAACGATGGAAACTTTATTCAACAAGAAAATGTTTCTGATGATGAAGTTACATTTGATAATCTAGATCTTCTTGTTCCTGTATGAAGTTACAACATCTATCCGGTAGTGACTACGAGACTCATTGGTTATGGTCATGCATGAGTATCAAATGCGCCTTTCACTCTTACTCTCAGAATCGATGATACAGAAGGAATGAACTCAGGACAACCAGTGTGAGTTACTAATAACTATCTCTCTTCTAAACAAGTCATTGTGACACCAGCGCTGATTAACATTACTATGGACAATCGTGATACAGCTCTCTTCTTAGGTAAGAGTGATATCGCTGAATTTACTGTAACATCAGTTGATAATGACAATAGCACACAATCTGCTCCTGGTTGAGATATTGACACACTACTTCAGTCATTAGAATTTCGTGTTTTTCAGTGAAACATAGATTCTGCGACTCCGCCAACATTCATACTCTCAAGAAATTCAGCACTTAATTCTAGTAATAACAGTCTCGTATGAACATGGGATGATGTAGCTAACACACTTGTTTTTGATCTTGCATCCTGGTCAAACGACAACGCCATCATTAATGGTAGCGCAAGTTACACTGTCTCTGTTGAAAACATCACAGAATTGAACACCTCATTTGATACCACTCTCCAACTCACCTTGTCTGCTGGCAACCCACAAGCAGTGGTATTTGGTACAGATGATCCAAGTTATGGCAGCTTCTCTCTTCCTCTCTTTCAAGATTTAGAATCTGGTTGGAAGACTGAGTAAATTACTGATAGATCTTTGGAAATAAAAAAACCCACCAAATGGTGGGTTTTTTTATTACACTATTCTGTAATCGTTTGTGGGGTTTCATCTTCAGAGATAACTTCTGAAAGTCCAGTAGCATAATACTTAATCATCTCTCACTGTTTTGTCGCTGTTGTGCTTGAGGTTGAAATTCCTATGTGATCTCATTGTCCATTTTCTAATTTTACACCCAATCCACCATCATCAAAGACATAGAATAATGGGAATAGTTTTTCTGATGTATCTCACTCTATACTCTTCATGGTTCATCTATCTCCGTCTTCTCCACTATACTCGAAGGCATGTCACAATGCTTCAATGTGATCATGTGCTATCAATGTAGTATCCATATTTTCTTGGAGGAAAGTTTCATGCAGATCATCTGTTGCTGACTCGGTGAAGGAGATGTGATCTCTCGCTTCTGTCAGAGTCTCCATGTTCTCTGTTCTTACCGTTGATCAGTTTCTGACTCCAATACCTAATGCCAACTCTCTAGATGTGTCAGAGGTAAAGTACTTGTATGCATCACCGAGTACTGAATCCGTGAAATTAATAGTATTATTCATCTCTCCTTTAGTATACGTTATAAAAATTTACTCTATAGTATAAATCTTCCGACAATCATAATCGAAAGATTTCATACACAATATATAGCACCAATATAGCTAACATAACCAAAGGCGTTGCTAGTATTCTTTGATATACATTATCATTTCTGAAAAAAGCATTACGTGAAAAAGTTGCGTGATGACTCAGAAAGATACATAGTAGCATACCTATAAACAATATAAGCATCATTATAGATTGATTTCTGCCAAAAGGATTGTTCCACATCTTATATTAGTTTTGTTTTCGTTTCTTATGTAACAAAAAATCCCGCTAATGCGAGAGTTTTTTATATGATCTATGATAACTATTATTTACTCACAAATCGTGAGTACTTGACTATCTTCTAAGAATGAGACACACCCTCACTGAAAAGATCAACAAGTTCATTCTGTAGCGTTTTCTACAAAACTTTCTACCACACATCTATCTTCACAGTCACTAGAATCAGTACATGCTTCGCCTAGGTCACTTGGATTGTCAAAACATGTGTATGTTCATCTCATGGTCCTCTTCCAAGCTCCTCATGACTCATCACATGCCAATCTCGCTTCTCTTTGAGAAAAATCGCAGTAAACCACACACTGCATTGTACATATTTGTGCATCCCCATCATGTCTACATGCACTACCACAGTCCTCATGACGTCATCCATTATCTTCACAAATAGTGTCAGAAATACCACTACATTCCATATGCTCTTCATTTCGTGTTCCACCCTTTGATTCACACAATGATGTAGTGTCACTACTTTCTCATTGGTATTTTTCACATGTGGGAGTATCCATACGGAAACAGGCTCTCTTGGTACAGGCAAGACTCAAGTCTGATCATAACATACAGATATTACATCCATCAAAATATATTTCACAACTAGCGAAGTCCTCTACATGAAAGTATGTATCCAACGTAGCATGAAGCAATGCATCTAGTAATTCGATTTTCTTTTCATCACCCTCGTGTATATCTTTGAAGACAGTAATGGTTTCTGCGAATGATACATGACTGATTCTTTTGATCATCATTATTTCGGAGATCTTTTCTGCTGCGACTTCTACCAAGGTCTGCTGCTGTACAGTCAATGCTGCTCAAGCTAAACCTAATCACATCAACGAGATAACAAAAAATCCTAGTAATTTTTTCATAATAATTAAGATGAACAATAAAATAAAGAATATGCATCTAGTAGCTTTATAAACATACTGTGACTAATCTTATATAGATTGCAAGATTACGAGCTAAAATCAGAAACCAATTATCACGATTTGTCATCTATGCTTTAATCAAACAATTGATCTTCATTATAACTCTACTTCTTCTCTAATGTTTTATAAGACTATTCAAGTCATCAGCTATCTTAGTAAAGCAGCAGAGAAGACAATACTCTATCACACCCTAATTTTGGTCTCCATTTCTCTGAAATTCGTGAAAAACATGGTGAGAAACAATTTTATCTTTTCGCAGTCACCAAATAACATTTCTCTTTCATATCTTATTGACATTTTTTCTTTATTATTTATCATAACAACTTCCCAAAGGGAAATGGATAGGGTCTAGATTGTGAACTACAGCTAGGACTGTAGACCAACTAGCATAGAGTGCCTTATCCCATGACAAATACTGTGAACAAACACCACTATTATTTTATCACAGTTAAACTTAATTTTGTCATGAGGTATTTAAAATTTCTTTTTTTCTTAGTATGTTTTGCCGTTTCAGGTAATGCAAGCGCACAGAACCAATCAATCTCTCTTGAGCCACTTGCCGGACATTTGCAGACTCTTGAAGTCCCGAAAAATGATGATGGTTTGTACTATTTTCGTAGTCCTGACCTTGGTGATTTTTCTATGGATATCGAGAAGAATCATATCCGTGAGTTGGCTACTGGTCATTTGGTTACAGGAGTAAGATTTTTTCAGTTTTCTGGTACGGTTGCCAGTATTGCAAGCTTTGAATTGGATAATCATTGGATACTTATCCAAAGTCCATGCAAAGAACTTCACCACTCAATCTATACCATCTTCCCTGAGTTAAGTCAGATTAAGGCTACACAAATTGGGAATGTTAGTAAATGGATTAGTAGTGATTTTGTAATCATGAGTACACCATCCGAGACTGGATTAAAGATTGATATTGTGGGTGACAATGCGAAAAAGTCTCACTTTTTTCGACTAATAGAAGACAGCTCTCATGTCACTATATCGAAGAGATTGAAGAACCGTGTTGTTATTTTTCTGAAACTGTAAGGACAAGAAATGAAGAACAAAACTATGGACAAACTTTTTTTGAACTATTCTTTTTCATAAAAAATTTGTCAATGAGAATTACACACTACGTGCTTCTGCTCCTCACTATTGTAGGAGTTAGGGCACAAGCACAAACAGGCTGTCTTGACTGCCTGTACACTAGCGTTGATCAAGCAGTAGATACTGCATATATTGTTAGCTTGTGGGAAAGTCAGGGCATTAGTTATCAAGATACAAGTCTTTGGGCTGGTCAAGATAGCTTGCTTATTACTTGTGATGAAGACATCATCGTAACTGCCATTGAAACCTTTGACTTAGATAGTAATTTGATTGCGTCTAACCATTGGATTATTAGTGAGCAGCCTACGTGGGTGTTTGATCCACAAATCACATTGGATTCTACTCTTTTTAACACCAGAGATACGGTATTTACAGATTCATGTGAAATTAGAGAAATCTTTTGGGTATACAACTCTACAGATACTACAGGATATACCTGTAATGAGGAGCTAAGTTTCTCAGGTTTAGGAGCCATCAGAGAAATGTCTTTTCCTGTTGGTAGTGGAACTATCACCATAGATTTTGAAGCATTTATGTATGTAGATACTTTACAAATATTTGGAGCTGGAGGATTATTATTTGATGAAGTTATTGGGACAAATGGTAACTTTCCCAACAATGTAGAATGGGATAATGGAACGATTAGTCCTTTTACTGGCAGTTCTCCTCTTGGTAGCAATGGTTTTGTAAGAGTGATTTTAAGTGTTGAAGACAATTGTGACCTGAGAATCGTTGCTAAATCAGGACCCAATTCCGGTACTGCATGGAACATTTTTGTTCATTGCTGCCCTGATTGTTATCAACCTGATCCTGTAGAAGTTGTCATGGATACTATCCTTTGTTCAGCTGGGATTGTTGATGGAGTACCTATTACCCAAGACACAAGCTTTGCTAAGCTTTCCCAAACTTTGGGTGGTTGTGATTCTGTCACACTCTTCAATGTACATGTTAGTATGCCTACTATTGATTCATTTTCTATAATTGAGCCCAGTTGCTTTGGTTTTGAAAATGGGAACATACAGACATGGACAAGTGTCACCAATCCTATATTTTTCTGGAATAACGGAGCTAATACTGCTATCAATGAAGACATTGGAGCTGGTAATTACTCAGTTACTGTTACGGATATCTACGGATGTACCCATTCAGATAGTCTTGTATTACACGAACCACCGTTGTTAGAATCATCTCTTGTAGGCATTGAACCTCTCTGTTATGGAGATAATAATGGCTCTTTGGAATTGTTTTACCAAGGTGGAATTGGACCATATGCGATTAACTGGAGTACCGGGGATCTTGATGTGAGCTTATTGGATAGTTTAAAAACTGGCGAATATGATGTTACTATTGTTGATAACAATAATTGTATCTCACAGAGCCAACTTTTTATTGATCAACCAGATAGCTTAGAGATTAGTTTATTTGTAACTAATGCAACTTGTCTTGGTATTGCTGATGGTGAAATTGAATCTAATGTCCGTGGAGGAACATTCCCTTATGACTATGTATGGTCAACTGGAAGTGAAGATCTATCTATTAGTGACTTACTAATCGGAGACTTCTCGCTTTCTATTACTGATAGTCATGGATGTCACACTAGCAAGAGCAGCAAGGTTGATTATCTGAAGCGAGATGCTACTTATATTCCCAATGCTTTCTCCCCCAACTATGACTGGGTCAATGATAAATTTATTCCTTATGGAAGTGAATGTATTGTTGAGATTAAAGAATTTCTCATCTTCGATAGATGGGGCGAAGAACTTTTTGCCCAGAGAAGCTTCCCTCCCAATGATGAAAGTTATGGATGGGATGGCACCTTTAGAGGAGAAGAAATGCAAACTGGTGTCTATGTATGGTATGCTATTGTACAATACCATTCTGGCAAAAATGAAACACTCAAAGGTAGTATCCAGATTTTGAGATGAATCAACGTGGTCTAGGTATTATGGACCCCCTGTAGCAAGGTTGAAAAAAGCATAATTCCCAAAAACAAAAACTTTGAACAAACACTTTACCCCCCTTTTTTCTCTTCATATCTGAAGAGAATATTCATTATATTCATCACTATGAGTGCATAAACTCAGCAATTCACCCGCTAGTTTCTAGCGTGGTTTTTTGTTTATTAAAAAAAAACTTTAATGTTTTTTTGTAATGAAAAAAGACGAGTAGATATACCCGCCTTTCAACTATTGTGATATGTGAATTGTTTCATAGTATAATTCTTATGTTTTGTTGAAAATTTTTGTTTTTTGTCAGTCACTAATATAAAGTAAGGATAAGTCAGAGCAATTTCATCAGATGAAATCACTCTAACTCTCCTTATATATTAGTGTAGTTCATAGTCTCTATCTTTTGTTGTTAGGGTATTCTTTATTTTATACCATACCTTACTCCAACTGATGGCATCACTACCACGTTTTTGGATATAAGTACGTCTGCCTTGCCCCATATAGACAGATTTTTTACTTTAAAAACATCATGCCACTCTACTTCTGGTGTAATCATAGCTCCTGCTTCCACATCTGGAATATCAATCACTTCTACACCGTTATTGAAGGGCATAACCTCTTGCCTTTTTACATAACCACCTACTGCTGAAGAAAAAACGAAAGGTAAACCTTTAAGATAAGCAACTCCATACTGCGCTGAGGCAAACTGAGCAAACTTATCTGAAAGTGGAATATTATTGCATCCGACACAAGACGGATCAGTAAAAACTTCATTGGCTTGTTGAAAGCGAGCTGTAAATTTGAGGAATTCCCCCCAACAATCTCTCTTAACTAAGACAGAATCAAAACGTATAGTATAATCAACATCAAAACCAACAAGCGGCTTATTGGTGATTCCGTTTATTCTCTTCTCTGTTCCAATATAAGCAGATACTGACAACTTGTACATGTCCAACCATTTCTGTTTTTCTTTCAAGCAAGGTGGGCAGTCTGCGACTTTACTCTTAATCATTTTCACTCTCATAATTACTATGCTATCGCATGAATGACTATTGAGGAAATTTTCTGAATAAGTTCCTGACTTTGTAATCACTTGAGGACCAAAAGTAATTGCTTCTCCTTCGACTACGTTCGTCGTGATTCGTGTTGTATCAGACTTCCAGCTTTCTACAAACAAGTTGTAATAAAAAACATGATTCCCTCTCCTGACTGTGTCAATTGCGAATGTACCAGTTTTAATATTCAACAACTTGCCTGAAGGTGTTGTTACTGCAAGTGCATCATCACAAGTTCCTAATACTTGATTTTTCAGATGGATAGTGTCACAAGACACTTCTTCTTTAGTCTTTATTGGAACTATCGTGACTTGCTTTTCTGGTTTTTTCAGAACTTTCCCCTTCATTGGTAATTGAACAGGGTTACAGTTGCCTGCATCTTCTCCACAAGGATTATTCCAATACCACTTAACGGCACAGCAAGCTCCTTTGCGAAGCTCTGAGTTTGGTGCAACGAATGTTTCACCACTTTTGGGGTCAATTAAAAGAGTTCCTGACTTTAGCTTCAAAGATGCTTCATCATCAAGTTGATTGATTTGCATTACTTCTTCACACCAATCTTGGACCTCACCCTTTTGTCCTCCACAGCCAGTCCAAAGCGACTGTGCATTCGCTACTACCTGGAACAGGCAGAAAGCGAATATGATTATAATTTTATTCATCGGTATTCAATTTTTAATGTGTTTCTTAGTTAATTACTGTAAATTTTTCTACAGCGTTTATACTCGCATTCTCAGCAGTAACTATAATAATATAGTTTCCTGTTCTCAAATGACTGAAATCGATAATCTCATCAAACTTGCCATTGGTGGCAGTTCTGTTTTCTTTCCAAACGGATTTTCCAAAAGTATCAAATACTTCCATTTGGAACTCAAAGGTCCCTAATGAACACAATGATACCATAATTCTAACTCCATTTAGCTGTCCCCATATCTCACATCCATTCTCCGAAACAAGTACTGCATGAGTATTTGTGCAAGAATTTTCGTCAGTTACGGTTACAAGATATGTTCCTGCCACTAAGCCCGTCATGTCTTCATTTGTCGATGTAGTATTCCACAAAATGTTGTAGTCACCTACTCCTCCACTAATCGTCAGATCTATTGCTCCATTTGGATCTCCATCACAGTCGACTGGTGTCACCTCTGAAACAATTTCAAGACTTTCGTAGTCATTTATGGTATAGCTTGCTTCAGTTGCACATCCAGTCGCATCTACTACTGTTACACTATAACTTCCAGCTGGGATATCATTCAAATAACTATCTGTTGAGTTATTGCTCCATTCATAACTATACGGCTCTTCACCTCCCGTTACTTGTAGTATAATGGTCCCGTTTGTATCTCCGTTGCAAATAGGTTGAATAAGCTCTGCATCAATTATAAGAGCAGATAGTTCTTCAACTATTATTGATTCAGATGATGAACAACCAAGTGCAGTTTCAACTTCTATTGCATAACTACCAGCTGATAGTTCATCAATAAAGGTAGTATCAAAGAAGCTATTGGACCAGTCAATAAACGTTATTGAGTCGGTTGATAGTATAGTTGCAGTAATGCTACCATTCTCTAAACCACATGAAGCTGGTGTTTCTGTCAGCAAAATTTCAGGACTTGGCATCACTATAAGACAAAGATTTACAATACTATCACAACCATACTGGTTCTCAAACATTGCTGTATAATCTCCACTTTGTGTTATTGTTTCTCCATCAAAAGTTATGCTATCTCCTGCACAAATACTGATACACCCAGCTGTAAAGTCGGACTGATTTATAACTACTTCGTAGTGTATAAGTGAATCACATCCTTCTATAGTTTGGAATAATACATCATAAGTACCACTTGTTGTTACTAACACGTTATTGGGTAAGAAGATCGCATCACATCCACTCAGCTGAGTAGTAGCTTCATAGCTTGGTTTGATAGTTACATCGTAATATACCAAAGAATCGCATTCTGTTGCTGTCTGATATAATTCAATATACGTACCACTTGCTGTAATGGTATCTCCCATTGGCAACAATACTTCTTCACAACCACTCAACATCAGCATTGTATCAACACTCGTATTAACCACTACTTCGTAGTGTACAAGTGAATCACATCCTGCTGTTGTGCTTAGTAATTCTGTATATGTTGTATCATGAGATACCGTAACACCATTGGGCAACAATACTT
>JAHDGZ010000002.1:11484-26172 GCA_020631605.1 bacterium | reverse complement strand
AATTCTGTATATGTTGTATCATGAGATACCGTAACACCATTGGGCAACAATACTTCTTCACAGTCATCAATGGTAACAAATGTCTCCAATGGACACCCATTCTGTACATCGAGGTAAGCAATTTCTATACGCTTACCCTGAGTCACCAGGTTTAGTGATCGAATTACAATTGAATCGCCTGGCAAATTAAGGACTGCATAATTTGACTGTCCTAAACTTGGAAAGGTATCAACTGAACCTTCACTAATAACTTCGATAGCTGTGTTCCAATTAGCAAATGCAGTTGATGAACTACTAGTGTAGATGATGACTTCTTTGTAATCATCTAAAGGGAAACAAGCAACTGGGATATCATCTGGTCCTGTTGTGCAGCTGTTTCTGTATCCAATAATTTCAGCAAAATAACAATCAGAATTGCTCGCCCAACTAAAATAGCCATCCCATTCTTCACAGTTTTGTATTGCATTGGGGATAGCAAATCTTTGTTCGCAAGGTGGACAGTATGCTTCTACTATTACATCAGCAAGTAAGTTACCTTGTGAGGCCCCACCTGAGCTCATCGTTCCATTCCAACTTCGAAATTGCCACCTATTGTTTGGTAACATTCTGAGTTCTCCTCTCTTTTGAGAATCGTAAGGATATGGAGCAATTTCGCCATCAATCGTAACTACAACATTATCAAAGATAATATGGTAATCTGTGACTGTAGTGTCACTCATCATGATACTGTTTGCAACAATCTCAGCTGCTGTCATTGGATCTGTTGCTACCAAACTATTCGTGTAATTTCCATCTTGCCATTCAATAGTCAAACTACTGTCTGTCACAATGAATTCTGTGTTCTCAGGAATCTCAGAATTGAGTTCCCCATGTACGTTAGACCAGTTGTTATCAACATAACAAACCTGTCCTGAAACTTTAATCGTGAAGATACTTGTAAGAAGTATCAATAATAATGTTAATCGCATAAGTAATATATTTTTTAGAGTAGAGATATCTGATACGATCTTACTACTATCAAGATTTTGGTGCCTGCGATAGCATTACTTCTCTCTGCTCATTAACCCGAGCAAGGGCGTTACAAAAAATAATAGTTTCATATTAATAAATCCCAACCCTCTCCGTCTACGCGAATCTCTCTTCACTATCCCCCCTTACAAAAAACTATTAGATTTTTGTAACTCGGGGATGTAAGGGGTTTGAGGGTTAGGATATTTTGCAACGAAATCTTGAAAATTTCGCCACCTACTTACTACATACTTTATAAACTATACAGTAAGTAAGTGACGAAATTTCATTTTTGTCTGTTAATGTTCACGCTAAGAGTTCTCACTCCGAGCTTTCTTTTTTATAACTTTACGCCCTAATGTCAATATTTTTTATTTTTTTTAACAAAAAAGAAGAAGTTTTCTCTTCTTCTTATTCATCTAAATAGACACTTACTGCTACTCTGTAGTTTCCTCTTTGTCTAGTTTTTCTAGCTTCTCAAGGGCTTCATCATCTAATACCTTTTCTCCCATGCGCATCTTTTTGATTGCAGCTTGAATTTGTTGCTCTAGTTTTTCTTTTGCTTTAGGATCACTGTTGATAGCCTCACCAAGCCTCGCTTTCCCTTGATACTTTTTGTCTCAGAGCGTATAAAACGCACCAGCTTTTGTAATTGCTTTGAGCGCAACTGCAGCCTCAATAATATCTTGTGTGCGATCATAACCTACTCACCAGAGCACAGGAATCTCACATTTCTTGAAAGGTGGCGCAATCTTGTTTTTCGCTACTTTTACTCTTACTATATATCAAACATTCTCCTTATCTTCTAGTATTTTTGCACCCTTTCTGATTTCTAATCTCTGTGATGCATAGAATTTCAGTGCATTTCCACCTGTAGTAGTTTCTGGATTTCCAAACATTACTCCTATCTTCATACGAATTTGATTGATGAAAATACACATCGTTCCCGTCTTGGCCAATATAGATGTTAATTTTCTCAATCATTGAGACATCATACGTGCTTGTAGACCCATATGACTATCTCCCATATCTCACTCTACCTCTGCGCGCGGCACTAAAGCAGCTACTGAATCTACTACAATACATTTTACCGCTCCAGTTTTTGCTAACTCTTGAGCAATTTGTAGTCATTGCTCTCCATAATCTGGCTGAGACAACAATAAACTATCTGTATCTACTCACAAGATACGTGCAAATGATGGATCTAATGCATGCTCTGCATCGATAAACGCACATGTCTCTCATTGCTTCTGTAATTCCGCAATCACCTGTAGAGCAATCATTGTTTTTCCAGAAGACTCTGGTCCATATATTTCAACGACTCTTCACTCAGGCATTCCTCCACCCAATATCATATCCATAATATACGATCCTGTATGGTATGTGTTGATTTGACCGAATCCAGTATTGTCACCCATACGCATGATTGATCATTTCCCAAATTGTTTTTCGATGTTTCCTAATGCTTCTTGTAGTACTTTGTCCTTTGCTGACATATTCACGTAGATACTAAATATATAAAGACAGTAGTGTATTCATCATCTATACTGATGTAGAATTCTTTTCAACTACTTTTCATCCCTTTCCTATCTTTTTATTTTTTTATTGCAAGAGAAAAGAGAACGATTGTTCTTATCATGGAGTAAATAAGATATATCGCTAGAGATTTGGCAAGTTCTGTCCCTATTAGGTGGGCGATTTTTTGTCTGGAATGACTCTTTTAAGTATAATTAGTAAATATTTTACCCAGTGGTTTTTTCTTATGAACCCCGAACTATTAGATCTAGATCAAAAAGTACAAAAAGCTGAACAACTTAAGCAAACCATCGATGGAATGCAGGCTGATCAAGAACAACTTAAACTTCAAAAGATTGCCGACTATAAACAGCTGGTGGAAGAAATTGATACACTCGAAAAACAACTACAACTTCTGTCTATTACCTTCGAAGAAGAAAAACAACAAGAGTTTACAGCGCTTCAAGATAGAATTTATATTCTGATGGCTGCTAAAGACGAACTGCAAGCATTGAATCAAGAGATAGCAACTACTTCTACTAATCAGACAACAAGTCCATCGCCTACTCCTCCTCCTGCGAAAGAGAAATCTTCGTTTTGGGATTTTGGAAAACTCTTTAGCAAAGAAGAGCGAAGTGATGCAACAGGTAAGAACCTCTGACGTATCGGTGCATGATTAGGCATTGTCTGAGCCGCTAAGCGGCTATGGGGGAAAGTCAGTGGATCTTCTGAAAAAAAATCTGAATCTAGTGAGCCTTGATTTATCAAAAGAACACTTAAAAAGATAGGAAAACGAGTAATGTATGGAGTTTGATGATTGGTCGTCTTCAGCCAGCGAGATAATATCCGTGACCTATGGCGTTGATTACTAGGAAAAGAGAACATGACTACCGACAATGCTGCTATCACCAACAAAGAGAAACAAACAAAACAGCGAGAAAAACTTGATAGTAAAGCCAAAAACAACTTCACATTCCTATGAGAATGAATCATTGACTACCATAGCTCAATCAATCCAGATTTTGAAAAAACACAGTTTAGTGTTCATCATCAGAACAAACCATGAATTACTCCAATGCTTCTAGATGGTCTTTACAAAAACATAGGAGATATACATAGCGTGGGTTCATTTACAGATGAGAAACGGAGAGAAAGAAGAGAAAGATTTAACTCAACCCTTTGGTCACTTATAGGACAGAAGAAGAAAGAAGTACTTAACTATCTAACTCCCGATCAACTCAAATGATTCTTTGGATTGAATGACACAGATATTACTGAAAATTGACTCTCTGCTCAATGATGGGAACTAGTAACACAGCATCGGGAATCTGCAAAAGATAAACTTTGGTACCAACAAACGCAGTGATTTCTCCAAACAAAAGTCTACTTGTCTCATGTAGAGGGAGAGCTTGCTTATCAGATCACTAAAAAAGCTCTAGAAGACCAAAACAAAACTGCAGATAAAGCTTCTATACTGGAAGCACTGGATGATGATGTCTTCCAAAAAGAATTTGTAGAAGATCAAATGGACAAAGATTTTTATGACATCTGACTCTGAGAACTTGGTGGACTACTGCAAAGCAAGTACTCTATAGACAATAGCGCAGATACTGAGACTATTGCATTAGTACAAGAGGTCCTTGATGCAAAAGAAGAACTCATGGGAGATACATTTGATACTATTGTAAAACCTGAAGATATCTCTCAGAACAAAGAAGCATTACTCGTCATATGCACTGGAGCACTTGGTGTTACCAAAAACAAAGAACTCAGAGAAGAGACCAACCTATGGTTCTCTGATGTCTTCTGACAACTCTTCAGCTCTGAAGATGCACTAGAAGATAGAATCAAAGATAACCTCTGAGGAAATATACTCTTGGATAGATATGCTACTGAAATCACTGCGTTACAAACCAAAATCGAAACTGGAGAAGCGACTGTTGAAGACATTAGGTCATTGGAAAAAGTAGTTCAACAACTGTATCAATTTCAAATAGACCTCAAGACTGGTCATAATATGAGTATCGATATCAAGAAACGTGATGGGGGTGAGATTGTTGTTAATATTCTTGAGGCTTGAGAGACACTGGTTGAGTGGACATTTAGAGAGCATAACGGAGTTCGAGACTATGCGCTTACATGAGCATGATTAGGAATTCTTGGTTATACTATTACACATCCACGTAGAGTTACGTGGTTTACCATCAAGTGAGTCTGGCGATGACTCTCTCATGGCGTGTGAATAACAGGTTCACTTGCTGAGTCAGTCTTGAGAAATAAAATTAGACGTATGAACTATCGCATGTCATCGACTCCTTGATTGAGGAGAATCAATTTTATGCGTTTCCGCAAGAATCCTGAAGCCATGTATGAGGCATTCAAAAGATGATATATATCACTAAATGACGCTGCAACTATCTCAGCAAGATATGCTAAGAACACTTGGTGGAATAGATGGAGAAAACAAAAACGAGTTGACTCTCCTCTTAGTGATGTGGTTGCAAACAATAGATCTTTGTTTCTCAAAGATGTATTTACTGAAAAATGAACAAAAATTAAACTATTGAATAAACATATTGATCATAAGGCATGGAGAGAACTCTTTTTCAACAGATGAATGACAGGTCAAAGATTTCTAGATATTCAAAACACTCTCAAATCATATGACAAACTATTATCGAAATGATCACTCACTCCACAGAGTAGAAAGATTCTTGAGACACTGGTTCAAACTAGAAAGGTGTGATTAAGTCAGCTTACAAGCATCATTAGATCAGAAAACATCACAAAACTTAATGCACTTGGGCAGCTTGACCCAAAAAAAACCACAAAGTTTATTAAAGCTCTTGCAAAACATGGTTCTGTTGAGAAAGCACAGAAAGTATTGGCAGGAAAAGCAATAGAACAAGCACCAGAACTGACCAAACTAGGTAAGACGTTGAAATATAAAGCTGATGACCTCATCAAACGTGCTAAAACATTATGAACGTGAGATCAACTCTGAGCAAGTTACAATCGTGTCGCTGCCCAAATCACAGAATGGTCTAACAAATCACTTGCTACCATGAGCATCGATCAGGCAAAACAATTTGATACCTTTTTTTCCAAGATGTCATGAGATGCTCTGAGTGAGTTATTCTCCTATGGATGAAAACAAAGTGACGAACTCTTGAGTGTTTTGATTAAGTTTGGTAACGAGGACTTTCTTGTCCTGAGTTCAAAGGTCAGAGCAATATCATGAATCACTGTTGCCGATGATGTATTGAAACAGTCAGCACTTGTGAGAGATATTCAAGCAATGCACAACAACTGAACAGTCAAAGCTATTGGTAAGTTTGTGCCTGAAATCATTTGATTCATGAAAAAACTAGCAAAAGTCTTTTAAGAAAAACCTGAACGCACCTATGTCACACGTCGAAACACAAGAAAAACAACAACTTGCTACAGTCGCTATTGCATCTTTTCGTAATTCCTTGAAACGATGGGAATCCCTCTCTTTAGCTCCTGTTGCAGAAAAACTTGATGATATCATCATGTCAGATGAACCTATTCCCGATAATTTTTCTGATATAGATTCTTTTGGTGTATGGAAATATGTGTATCATGGACTAGAGCTCTTTGGTTTTGATTTTTTGGATAAACTCTTCTCATTTTTGAAAGAGAAGCAGCTAGAGCTAAGTAAAGTTGAAAGTCGTTTAGATTTTTTGAAGCTCAAACAATCTGTAACTGGCACCTTATCAGAGGAAGAGCAAGCAGAAATCATAAGACTTGAAGATGAAGTAGCGCAATCATGACACAGTCCTGATGCTTGATTTATCGATACTAATACTGGAGACGCAGCACCTGACACAGAAGAAAACGGTGAAGCTAACACAGCTGCATCAGAAGAGGAAAGCACTAACGATAGTGACAATCAATCCTCAGCTACACATGAGAATGATTCTGAAAATACTGTAGGTACTGCAGCAGTCTCTGCATGAGCCATAGCTGCAACAGCCACCGCTGCAGGAGCAGGAATTGATAAAACAACAGGGAAAATTGAAAAGGTCAGTGCTCGCATGAGACCACAAGACCTCAAAAAACACCTGTCTGCATATATTCGTACCCTTGAATGAAGACTCAAGGATGAGATGCTCACTTCGAGACAAAAGAAAGCAATACAAAAGACTATAGACAATATACATATAGCAATTACTGATGCTAATCACATCGATGAACTTGCTACCTGGAAAAAACTAGCATCAAAGAACATACTGCCAGTAACTACTTTTTGATGATTAGATCTTTCACCAAAAAACATACAGGCACTTGCTTCACTTCAAGACAATACTGAGATACTCAACAAACTAACTACCTCTCAAGATCCTGTTCATATCAAACAACTCCTCTCTTCTGTGGGAATAGAAGCTAATGATAGTCTTGTTGATGTGTTTCGTACATCAACGACACTTGATGACACCACGTGAGTAGTACGTGTCTTGTCCCATACCAAACAAATATCGAGAATGGCAAAGTTTGCTCGTGCAGTACCATTTTTGGATGCTGCTGCTGCAGGTTTAGATATCTGGGTATACCTCGAACACAACAAAGAAGCTGATCTAATTCGTCGCACCAATGACCTGAGAGCTGATAATAAAAACTCTCAAGCAAGCTTCTGACTAGCGATGTGAATGATAGATGCTGCTGTGTGAGTCTGAAGTGTTGTAGCCATTGCATCATGACTTGCATCTGCATGACCAGTAGGATGGGTTGCCCTATGAGTAGCAGCTGTTTGATATGGAGTCCATGAAGTAGTCAACACTACCTATTATGAAGTAAGAAATCAGTACCTACAGAACACTCATGACTATCTCAACCAATATAGTACGGAGATCAAACAAGCGATTATCCAAGCTACCGTCCGTGGAGACAATACTATCAGCCTATCTATGACTGAAACTTTGGGAGAGCTTATTGAATGATTTCGAAATAGCTGAGCAGTATGACTTCTTGCCTGACCACTAGGATTACCTCTGCTTATCACTGGGATGCCAGAAGATTACCAATCAGAAGATATTGACAACTTTGTCCCACAGACACTAGAAGATGCATATCGTGCACTCTTTTTGGTTGATGAATTACAATGACAAACATGAGGATATATCGAATATCTCACTCTGCAATCTGATACAGACAGACAAAACAAGAACCAAGACTACTACAATACGCTCAAAAATGCTTACTCTCCAAAGGAAAAACGTGTCGAGCATAGATTACAGTATATAGACCCCTATCTGCCTCACAAAGAGAAGGAAGACTATCAAAGCTTTCATGACGCTATTGTCAGCTCAGAGTGAGTTGAGTTCTTAGAAGCTAAACTACAAGCATCTAAGACTTATGCCGATATGAAGGAAACAAGTAATCCGGTCCTTCAGTGAGCTGATCATATAGGACAATACAAAGAAAAGTATCGTTGATGGCTAGAGTCTCGTGACCCATCTCTGTTTGCTCACCTGACGAAACAGTCAACCAAATCACCACTCAAACGGTGTGAATTTGCACTCAACACACAAGATTGGATTACTACTGCTGGAAGTGACTGATCTGTAGATACAGAGACCATGATGACCAATGCACACTTTGTGAAGGACTATTGGCATTACTATCTCATAGACCAACCTGACGCTGCAAGCACCAAAACACCAAGCATCAAAGACTACGTCAGTATGGATGCTATGTTACTCTCACTTCACACTACTGAGATAGATATACCGGTACGTTGATTTTCAGAGGATTTAGCAGCTTTTCGTTACTACGATCATTTCGATCAACCAAGACAATCAATTAGCAACTATGCTAGCAGCTCAGTAGGAACCAACATCATCTATGAAATCGCTCATTCAATACATGGCTATACTGGTACCAATGATATGATTTCTCTGATGCAATTTTTTAGTATGAGCAAAGATGATGCACTAGGATTGTATTATGATGGTGGACGATATATCAATGAAGATCGAGCACTTGATGATAAGATTAATATCACAACGTGGGACGACTGGTCAGCAGAAAAAATAATCAAACACATCACTGAAGATGACATGATTGATACTGCTACTGAACGTGCCGATGATCGACTCAACAATGAATATCATCAACAACTTTCTGCTGTAGTATTGAAAGAAAAATCCTATCAGACTGCAGAGAAGAAAAAGGAAGTAACTGCTAGTATTATAGAATACGCATCTCATATATGAGACTATGTTCTCTTGCCTGAATATCTTGTTATCGATGCCATCAAGTCCGGTATAGGTTATTTGAGTGAATCCTATATTCGTTATGATGATCAACAACAAAAACTTACGGTGCTCTCACGCACTAGTGATACAACTATTGACTTACCTGATACTACAGTAGAGCAAAAAACAGTTGCCCGCCTTCGCAACACGCTGACTAAAGAAGAAACAGATATCGTTTCTTCTATTGATCAACAGCTTTCACATCTGATTGAAATAAGAGGAATAGAGTGAGCATGACTGGATCCACATCATGATGAACTGAATATTCCTATCGAACTAGAAAGAGAGCTAACCAAGCTTATCTATCAGTGGGAGGAGAAGAAACAAGAGCTACTTACTCTTCACCCTAGCAAGAGTCTTGCTTCACTAGCTGTCTCACAACAACAATTTTGAACAAAAGCGGCACAGATTTATAATGGTATTTTGTATAATATCAGTCAGTCGAAACTTTCTAACGACCAAAACACTCAAGATATTTTTAAAGCCATGCAATGGAACAATGCGGTTCCTCAAAAGTGAGCTGAGAATATAGATGGGGTCTTTGCCCGAGAGTGAGATAGCCTAACTTTACAAACGAAGAATTTTTCTTTTGACACAGACCTTGTGGATACATTTTCTCAATTGGTACATGATTACAAGATCTGAGGCAAGTCTATCAATCAACTGGCATGAGACTCAGAAACTCATGCACTCTGATCTCACTATGTCAGACTACTATTACAAGCATTACTTGAGATGAAACACCTCTACTTTGATGATCAACAACAGATCAAAAACATCACTACCAGATGAAGCTCATCCGGACAATTCAGTGTCGAATCAGTGACAAAACGCTTAGATCACCTGAGAGAGATTCGTCCATTTGTTTCACCAGTAACTACTACGCCAGATGATGTAGTACTACCTGAATCTACAGTAGAAACCGCTGATCCTTTTGCAGCAAAGATACAACAGGCAATTGATGATGTTTCAGAAGATATCTACAGCAAGAAAAATACCGTTGACCGATGATCTGAAAGAAAGAAGATTCGCTACGAAGACGGTCGCATCATTTCATGGTGATTTGAGTTTCCATTAGCCTTGTCATGAGACGATGTTAATGTGCCTCACTTTTCACTGACTCCTCCACTACATGAAACTATAAGATTTGCAAACTTTGTAAACAAATTGAGATATGAGTATTCTGTTGATGATTTTGACGGATTTGAATATGCGACACTAGGCGCACTGCAAATTGACTTACACTCTAGCAACTGGGATGTCAACATCCTCAGTGCTTGATCTCTGATGAGATATTTTCCTACTCTAGCAAAAAACAAGCAAGCCTTTCTTGTTTGATTAGAAAAAAACTACAAACCTTGATCAACAAAGATTGTAGCATAATTAGTTTCGTCTTACACTGATACTCTATACTATACTATACCATGTTCATGGGCATCCTCTGCATGTCAGTCGGCTAATGAATAATTTTCTTCGAGTACTGGATAGAATGCATATCATGTAAACTTGGTTGCGTTTTTATATCCTTCAGGATCTTTCTTAGCTTTTGACTCATTCCATTGTGATGACCCTCATGGTAGTTTTGCTTTCTTGTAATGATAGAAAGAACCATCTGCTCATCTTATTTCTACGTGTCCGTATTGGCTTCTTGCCTTGCTTCATGCTCATTGATCAAAATTTACTATTGCACCTGGCAATGCGTCATATGCTGTTTCAATAGGTACTTTGATAAATTTTATTGGCTGGCCATTCCATGTCAATCAATGCGATCTATCAAGAAAATCTGCATCATCCCGTCTGTATCAATGCGCTCATGATTGAGGAAGTCACTCTATTCAAAATCTTTCTAAGATTGATCTCACTGCCTTTCAACAAGAATTTTTTCATGTATTGATGGCTCACATACTTTCGATATGATTTCATAATTCGTCTCAAAGAGTGGTGTCATTCCAATCATCAACTACATCTATTCATATACGTTCTGAAGATGTGTCCGTATCATGTCATTGTGATCATACTATAGCAGCTCATCCCGCTGCTGCTACTGTTGATGGAGAGATGTCTGAAGATGATTCTGGTATTACCTCTGATTCTTTCTGTTCTTCTACTACTGGAGGTGCTATTTGCTTATAAGCAACCTGAACCTCTTCCTCGCTAGATGCTATTAGTGAGGTGAATTTCTCCTGTGTTTTGTGTTTGAGATCCGCTATGACAGTCATCAAGTGATCTCATCAAGCAGTTTCTGCTAAATTTTCGTATACTTTTTCTCGAATCTGAGTTTGTACTCATTGAATAGCATGATCTACTGTGTCTGTTAGACCTCAAATAGTCTTATCATATAGCTTATCCATAAAGTCTCATCACTCTTGTGTATCTGCATTGGCCATATCTTTGAAATCATCATCATATTGTTCCAATAGCCACGTAGAAACCAATTCTACCAATTCTTTTTCAGATAGAGAGAAGGTTTCTTTCATTGCACTTACATCAAAATTTGTCACCTCTGACTTTACTTGTTCATTGACATACTTGGTCAGTATTTCTTTTTTCATAGAAGCTAATTCTGATGATGCTAGTACATCAACTTTCTCTACTCCCTTTGTTTTTTCTACAGCTGCATCTGTCATTAGTTGTCGTAGTTCTAAAGATTACTTTCTGCTCACTCAAGGATTGCTTGGCTCACTATGTCAGCATAGACACTTTTCAATGTTGCATCATATTCTTCTTGTCCTATTTTTAGGCGGACATAATTTTCCCAAAAATCTATTCATTGGAAGACTTTTCTTTGTTCCATATCTTCTTGTGTCAATGCATAAGCGAATCTTTCATCTAGCTCATTCATGACTAGTTGATGTATTCATGTTTTGCTCGTGATTTGGTTCGGCAAACTTTTTGATACTCATGCGAAGACTCACTCTATCAATTCCAATAACTTCATCGGTAACTTAGTGGCTAAAACTATTTTGTTCATCTGAGACTCTCTATTCTTGACTGTATATACATTTGTCTATACGCTTCTATTCTTGCCATGACTTTAGTGTGTAGTGCATGACTTTTTGCTAATCAGTTCTCCACCAGTGTTTGAGAGATTAATTCTTTCTTCTCTGAGAATTTTTTTTGAATTACCTTATCTTCTCGATTAGGCATCAATTTCTTAAAAGCGATATTTTTGACATAGCTCATTCATCCTACTGCAGCTGATCCTATCCATCGATCATGATTCTTACGATATGATAAAACTCGATGGAGTCACTCTTCTGACATATTTTTTTTGTCTCACTTACCTATCGTATTGATCATATTAATAGAACTGATGATATTGTTCACTCTATGTTTCTTCCATAGCTTCTTCATATCAAGACTCACTCACGGCTTGAAATTGAACTGTGCATCAAAGTACTTGGTATTGATTGACGTACTCAATGGTGCTAGTGTATGCCATTCTATCTCTCACTGTGTGAGACGCGTTAGCTCTTGTTGTATGAGAGACTGCTTTTTAGACCTTAAGTCTCTGATCTCTCAGACAATCTGACTCTTCTCTTCAGAACTTTTTGTGCTAGCTGTATATTCAGTGAGTTTATTATATAGTTGATTATCCAATGTTCTCACATTTTTGAGAATTTCAGCATTGGGAGATAACTTTGTAAGTAACTCTTTGCCTTCAGCTATAGTGTTTATTTGTTTTACATCTCCTTCTGAAAGAAATGCAGACAAGAGACTCTTTGCTTGATCCTGTTGATTAGCTTTTGTTGTTCTTGTTTCATTTTGGATTTTTTCGTGTTTGTCTTTATTTTTTTCTTCTTGTTGTTGCTTATACAGTTCAGCAATATTGACTGATTTCTCTTCTAACAAGAGTTCTGGAGCATTTGCTGCGTGTCGAAGAGAGCCATCTGATGCCTGTTTGATTCAGTCTCATGGTCTCACTTCCGTCCATCACGGTTTTTTTTCTGTGGTGACTACTGTTCAACCTTCTTGTATATAATATTTGGGTACCTCTGAATGAGCAGGACTATTACCTGTTTTATCTGTCCCATTGAATTTCGCAAAAAGGCTACTAATAACCATACAACTTAAAAGAGTTAAATTTTATTCATTATACCTCTCTCATTGCCAATACGCAAATTTCTTGACTCAAAAAAGAAAGAGAAAAGCAGTCTCTTTGAACATTCCTTGTATAGTATTATTCGTGTAATTTAGTTGTTCTGAAAATCTACATAATCGCCAATCTTCCACTGCAATTTTTGTGCTTCTCATCAATTAATTTCCAGAATGAATTGTGCCTTTTCAGTCGGTTCATACTGTTTGCATGGTTCAGTCTGGCATGGTTGCGCTGTTTGTATGTCTACAATCTTGAAAGAGCTATCTATCCAAATCATATCTAATGGTATCAACGTATTTTTCATTCGGAATGAATACTTTGCAGAAGTCTCAAAAAGAAATATCATTCACTTTCAGGTATCTAATTGTGTTCTGTGCATCAGTCACTGAGAACGTTCTTGGGGAGTGTCAGCAATCTCAACAACTATACAATCATCTTTGATACAAACCATAGGGACGGCTATCCCAGCTGAGCTTTTTTCGGATACTTCTGTCTGTGTTCATACACATCCTCATAGTAGCATACATGAAAACAATGACACTAGAATCTTCCCAATCATTTCTTTATTAAGGCAAATAAACAAGTCATTTACACTACTTCTATTTTTACTTGATTTGCAACAGTATTTTGGCAGGATACATGTGATAGTTTTATCTATTTACTAGTATTGTATATCATGAAAAAATTATGAACTGGACTTATGGTCCTTGTTGTTTTGGCTCTCTTAGCGTATGCTTTAGGATGATTTGACAAAGTGGCTAATGTTGCAGAAAATGCTGCTGATGCTGTTGTGGATACTGCAGGGGATGCTGTTGATGCTGTTGCTGATGTAGCTGAAGATACTGTCGATACAGTAGAAGACGTAGCTAATATGGGTGACGATGTAAAAGATGCTATAGAAGAAGTTGAAGAAGCAGAAGAAGAACTCATGGAAGCTAAAGAAGAGCTAGACCAGGCAAAAGAAGAGCTCGCTGAAGAGGTCGAAGAAAGTACTCTTTCTGTTGATCTTGAGAAAAGTAGCGTCTTGCGAGAAGGTCGTGCATCAGGTAAATCACACAATGGTACTATTTCTTTTTCTGAAGCGACACTTGTAGTTGATGGAGATGATCTAATATGAGGATCATTTATTGTTGATATGACTAGTATTAACTCTACTGATCTAAGTGGTGCATCAAAAGATAAACTAGATGCTCATCTACAAGCTGAAGACTTTTTTGATGTAGCTAACTTCAAGACTGCTATGCTTAAAATCACTTCTGTTGATGATGATATAGTAGAAGCAGATCTCACTATCAAATGAAAGACTCTTCCAATTAGTTTTGAAATCGAAGATGATAATGATAGCTATACTGCTGCATTCTCTATTGATAGTACAAAACGATGAGTACAAGAATGAGGTTCTGTTATAGATCAAGCAAAAAATGCTCTTGTTTCTGATGATATAGATTTCACTATTACTCTTGTTGCAGAATAAGATCAGTAAACACTTTGATACAAACTAAAACCTCTCCACCGGAGAGGTTTTTTGTAAACTGCTTTTTTCTTGACATAAATCATTGTTTAAGTACTAATCTAAGTCAATGCAAAACATTTTTATCTATTTTTTGTGTATTATGAAAAGATTTGGAAACTGGTTACTTGTACTCATCGTACTTGCACTACTTATCTATGCTCTAGGAGGATTTAACAAAGTTGCTGACATTGCTGGTGATGCTGTTGATACTGTTGCTGATACTGCTGGAAATGCTGTCGATGCTGTTGCTGATGTAGCTGAAGATGCTGTTGATG
>JAHDGZ010000002.1:2871-11384 GCA_020631605.1 bacterium | reverse complement strand
GATGCTGTTGCTGATGTAGCTGAAGATGCTGTTGATGCTGTTGAAGATGTTGCTGAAGATGCTGTTGATGCTGTTGAAGATGTTGCTGATGATGCAGCTGATGCTGTTGAAGATGTTGTTGACGGAGACAAAGATGACATGGACGACACTGACAATATGGACGATACTGCTGCTAACACTAGTAGATTTGTTGCATACGATGGTGATGTTGACGCTCTCAAAGATGAAAATGCTATCTTGTTCTTCCACTCTAAAACTTGTGGATCTTGTAAGACTCTAAGTGATGATATCACTGAAAATGCAAACGACATTCCAGAAGATGTTATGGTATACAAAGTTGATTGGGATGAAAACCAAGACCTGGCTAAGGAATATGGAATTGCAAAATATCATACACTAAGATATGTTGGTTCTGAAGAAAATGTAACTGGAATCTTCACTCTAGAAGAAGTTCTAGCTAAGCTATAGACTAGCAAATATAAAACAACAATGCCAAGACTCTCCACTTATGGGGAGTTTTTTCTTGCATTCAATTCGGAGAAGAATGTAGTTCAAACATATCTTTTGTTTATCATTCCTATCACCATGAGATCATTACTCACCATAGCATTGCTTGCAATTATTGCTTTCTTTCTCTATCGCATCAGTGGACAGCTAGAACCGCAGCTCAATATAGATGACTCTAGATCCGCTGTTATTCAAAAACTTCAAGCACTTCAAAATATTGAAACAGCCCAAATGAATCTCACCAAGATCATTGAATGAGAGCAGGAACTTACTGACTATCTACCTGGTTTTGATCGAGATGATACAGTGAATGACTTTCTTTTCAAAGATGTAACTCGTATGGAAGTCAATGGAAATGTGACTGCATGATTTGATCTTCGCTTGTTCACCTGAACAGCTGTGATTGTTAATGCTGACGACTCTATCACCATCACTCTCCCTCAACCAGAAATACTTCATGTCTCACTCAACAAAGACACCAAGGTGTATGACAAAGACTTGGGGATACTAACCAAATGACAGCAAGACACAGAAACTATGATGAGAAACAGTGCACTAGATATTTTGGAACAGGCAGCTCTCTCTTGAGGCATACTAGATGAAGCAGAGACAAATGCACTATGAGTTTTCAATAGTCTTTTTGGTGATAGTGTTATCATTAAAGATATCACCTATCTCTGAAACTAATCGAGATTATTTTCCAGACTTATATGGGTTGTCCCTATATGAATTGGCGATTACTTCAAAAATTGAAGTTTCTGATTTTCCACTATATTGTCTGAGTGATCATGTTTCAATTGCACGAAGACGGTCCTTAAACAGCTCTTTTGCTGACTTAGACATCTCTTCTCCACTATACTTCACGACTATCTTGATAATATCTTTGTCTGCCTCTGATATTTTTCTCCTATCTTTTGATTTATAATCTCTCAACGAGACAGTCCTATTCGCAATCTCACGGAGTATGACTTTTTCATTATCACTAAAACCGTTATTTTTCTTCTTGAGCAACTCGGATAATTTCTTGATAATTTTTCTTTCTCGTATGAGGAACGGTGAATCATAGAATCTCTCCTCTACTCAATCGCGTTGAAGAATCTCTTCCTGTAACAAATCCAGTATTTCATTCTTTAATTTACTGATTTCCTCTTCATCAAGATCTTCATCTATCTCGTCTCCATCTTCATTTGTAAGATTTACACCTCATGATGGAGATGGTTTTGCTTTCACTGCATTGAGAATCTTATCTTGGAACATAATCCACATACTTGCAGCTAGTCCTCATCATGAAATGGGTTCTGAAGCAAGCTTTCCTGTAGCTAACACTGTACACAGCATTTCTATCGCCACTCATATTTTTTGTCAGATTGGGTGATTACCATCGAATCATTTTTCGTATCCAGCATCCTCCAATGAACTGAAATACATCTTCTTCACTGTTTTGATAATAGCGTTTGGTGCATTACCTGTAATTACCTTAGATCATCCAACTACTGCTAGTGGAGCTACAAATCTAATTATTTTGTCCATATCCCAATCTGGGTGAATCTCTTGCATCAACTGAATTCATACAAATTCTCCTACATAATTATCAGCAAACATACTAAGTACAAATGCTACACTTCCTGCTGCATACTTCATCGCTCAAGCAGGCAACATCTTACTCAACAACGACAAGATCTTTTTCCCCACATTGATCATCGCTACTATATAGGGTGCCTGTATAAGTAATATCATCACAATCACCTCTCGGGAGTTTCTTCCTAAAATTGTTTCTCATAAGGTGAATATATACTCAATACCATCTGCTCACATTGCTCGGATCTCTTCTGCAGATTGACCAACCTTAGAGCATAAAAATGCGATCATGGTTTTTCTCACTCATGGATCTAATTTTTTCAACCACTCTTTAGCTTCTTCCGATTTTTTGGTTCATTCTCTTTTTACATCTATATACAATGTTTCATCGTCAAGATGTTTGTTGTGAAGACCAACTAATACCTGTTTGTTTTCATCATCAACATATGGCCATAATCTTGAGATGTATTCGTGATAATCTTTCATGTGTGATGATTTCCAAAAGTATGACATATTACTTTGGAAGTTGGGTAGATATTTTTGGTATAGCCTTGGTTCGTTCTCTGCTAAATACTCAATAAACAAGATACTCTTCATGAGCGTCTTTGCTTGAATTCTTGGATTACCTAGATAGAAAGAATTTGATTCTAAAATCAGCGAATATCACTCTACATTTATTTGTGATATTTCTTCACCACTATTAATTTTCTTACATATGTTCTTTCGTGAGGTACCTAGTGCCTCATTTCGCTCCTCTACTGATGGCTTTAGCTCTTCTTTGTTTTCTATAAGCTCATCATCTGCAACATACTGACCTATAAAACTTTTCATAGCTCATGGCTGTGACTGGTGACTATGTGCCGCATCATCGTGATGATGTTCTCAACCTCACTCTTTGTGGTTATGTTTTTCTTCATTGTGTTTCTTTTCTCACTCTTTCCACATTCCTTTCACTTTTTGTCTGCTATATGACAGATCATGCTTGAGATGCTGTCCATGGTCTTTTACTTCTAGGAATTCATACAATTTCTTGATGTCATATGATTCATGATTCAAGATCGTATTTATCATGGTTTGGATGGTACTCTTTTTCCCTGGAGTTAGGCTCTTGAAGAACATAGATCATTGTATTGACAAGAGCGTAAGGACCATGTCATAGAGACTTTGTTTTTCTCACCATGCTCACTCTCATGAGATTTTTTCATACATTTTTGCGTACATTTCTCTTGCCTTGCTTCTCTCTTCTTTGTTCTCATTATCCTGAATAGCAAAAAACTTTTTATACTCAAAGCGTGGAAACGTCAACACACCTATTCCTGGCAACTTTACTGGTCATATTCACCATGATGCAGTATGTAATGATTTTTCACGATATGTATTTAGATCCTCTATAATTTGACTCGTATAGTCTAACACATCATCATAACTTGTCTCCAATGAAAGAGAGTCCTTTGCATCTACTTCCTCATCCTTGCCATATACTCCAATAACACGTCACTCGTTCCACTTGTATGATCGATAGTTGGATCACATGTTTTGGACTGCTTGATTGTGTTGCCCATTTGCATGTAGCGTTGCTCAAATATCACCAAGTTGACTACCAATATTCTTGATTGTGTTCTTTGCTTTTTTTCCTATTTCTCTTGCTAAAGTAGACTGACTCAGCTCTTTGACTGGTAAACCATATGACTTACGTACATCATTGAGCATGGATTGTGTCTTTGAGTAGTATCTTATAGAATTTGCTATTGCTACAGGGAACATACCCTGGATGAGACTCAACACTCCTGTCAATCATCATTGCTGATATGCACAGATGATAGGACCTATATCAGTAAATACTGCTATCGCATTAAACAGTACCTCAGTCATAGTTGACTGCATATCCTCTGCTTTTCATTGTGCTGTTTCTGGTGATATTTTTTTATCAACACCATTTGTTACATTGTTGGCTCATTGCATCAAATGATGAAATGTATTAGATATCTGATTGATTTCTCCTTTTACTTTGACCGCTTGACCAACACCAAAAAGTGGCGGACATACCTGGGTCAATAGTATGAAGATAAAATTATCTTCTATCTTTTGCTTCAACGTATTGATCGCATTGTGTGCAATTATTTTTTCTATCTTTGGATTTTGGAACGATGTGAGATCCTCCTTAGTCATGCTATTGATAACCTTCGCTACCTTTTTCTTAGTTTTCTCATTACTAACAGAGAGCAGAACAACATCACGAAATTTTTCCTTTCCTCACTCTTGTAAGAGCAACGAGGAATACTCTGCAAACTTCTCTGGAGATAAAGAAAGAAAGGTCTTTTTAAGTATTTCTAAATCTTCACCATCAGTTTCAATCAC
This sequence comes from bacterium, assembly GCA_020631605.1. GTDB lineage: Bacteria > Patescibacteriota > Gracilibacteria > Absconditabacterales > Absconditicoccaceae > JAHDGZ01. The sequence continues at coordinate 6,941 of JAHDGZ010000002.1, read as the reverse complement.
TCAAAAACTACTCAAGACTTGTTCTCGATCTTCACCTTGCAGCCAACCTTGAACAAGGCTATATGAAGTCTCTCGCTTAGACACTAAACGTGTCATTGCTTCTATCTGTACGTTGTTTCCTAGTTGTGCAAGTGTTTCAACAATTTTAGGGAGTGCCTTTTCCCATGTCTCTTCGGCATAACAGACAGCAATGACTTGGTAAAATACTGGCATAGATATATGCAAGATGTTTCCACTTATATTTACTGTATTTTCTTGTACATTTTCAATTTCAATATCTAGCATTGACCAGAGTCACTTTTGATCATCAGACAACAGGTGATCACGGAGAACAGACTGACCATGTGACTTCATTCTTTCAATTTCTTTCAGCATTTTATTCTCCTTGTTCTTTGGTTCTTCCTCTAGGTAGGAGTCCTTTTTAGAGGAGAGCAGACTTGGTAGTAATGTCTTAAGTGTCTTTTTGGGAACTCATAACTTTTTTTTGGCTTTTACATTTAGCTCCCCTTGTTCTTTTGTTTGAGAGATATTGATTCCCAATCTATTAAGTAAACTCTTCATTCTTACATTGTTGGTGAGATTCAGTTCATATGGTTGATTGTCGTACAACTCTCTCAGTCTATTGAATGAAGAGTTTTTGTTATTTAAATCAACAAAATCAAAAATCTGAAGAGCGGCAATTATCTCTAGTACTCATACTGTCGATGCTATTAGCTCCTCTTTTTGGTGCTTGAGTGTTTCTCAGTGACTTACACGATCGTTCACATATGACCATCCAGTCCATGTACCAAGAATAGGAAGTGAGTTCCTCAATCCTTTAGCAGCCTCGTTTGCAAAAAACGAAGAAATAATAAACTTCACAAACCCACCAATCGCTAAGAGATCAGCAGCAAGTTGAGAGTTTGAATAGTGATGTTCTTCTTTCTCTTTCTCTTTCTCTTTTGCAGTTTCATTTGCACTACCCTCTTCTCATTCTTCGCTATATATTTTTTTGGATACATCTTCCATTCTATCAACTGTCCCTAGAATCTTGTTATCAACATCTTTAAGTTTCCTTATCACCTCCTGCATCTCTGCATCGTTGTCAAAATCAATGTTTCCAATTTCATTGATATCCTCCTTAATTTCTTTTACCCCTTCTGATACTTCATCTGAGACACATTCAAACTCTTCGCGAGCTGTTGAGTCTCTTTGATTTGTTCATGTATCATCTGATTGTCACCTTGCTACTACTGGTCACAGAAACGTGAGCCCTAATGCTCAGATCCCAGCTTTTCTAATAAAAGATCTTCTTCCATATCTTTCCACAATATTGTTTCGTTGGTTAGCAAAAACATGCTGCAGTTTGTCCGGCATATCCGCAAAGACATCTTCCATAAGACTATATCTTTGTACATCATCTAGAGACATAAAGTGCTGCTGTATTTCATCCATCTCTTGTAACGAAATTGTCGCTTTCGCTTTCTCTTTTTCGGATCCATAAAAGAGACTCTTCATTAGTCTTCTGAGCTTTTCCAGTATATTCTGAGATTCTTTTCACTTGGAAGTATGTGACCCAACTGAGTTAATAGTCATATGATTTATTAGATACAAAAAACTCCTACTGCTAAGTATACAGGGAGCCTTTTTTATAAACCAATACTATATATACTTTTTTATCTACTTTTCAACTATTTTTTATTTTTTCTCTCTTTGTTATTGACATGATTTACAAATCATTATTTTCTGATTTCTTTCGTCACAACAAATCATCACTTTCGTCTATAGACTATTGCCAACAAGAATTGCATAGTAGCTCTTGTTAGTTACTATCATTGTGTTTTTTTATCTGTTTTTTGTAGCGTATCCATGAAAAAGATGTGATTAGCTTTTGCTTCTGTTCTCTTACTCAGCAATGCTGTAGTGTTTTGACAGGACTCTCAGCTTGTTGATGCTGTAGATGATTGATCTACACAAATTCAGCAACATGATCTTCAGTTTCAACAGTTTTCTAGCTGCGAAGAAATGACAGATGTCATTGAACAATTTGTTGAAGAAAATATCAAAACTAGACCATATTGGTGAGGTAGATGAGGATGAGGGATCTTCATAGAAGAGGATATGGTGTTTATGGAGATGGCTGATGAAGCTATGCCTACAGCTGCTCCTGCACCTGTGGCTGACTCCGCTGTACAAAACAAGACCGTAAGATCATGAAGTGATGAATTTTCTCAGACGAATATCCAAAAAGATTGAATAGATGAACCAGATATACTGAAAACAGATGGTACGTATCTCTACTACTACAATGCACAAGAACGTGAGATTAGTATCATGAAGTGACCTCTCGATATGACCTCTCAAACACTAAATCTAGATCGTGTTGAGATTCTGAATACAATAGCAATCCCAGAAAGCTTAAGCCAAGTTGAACTATTCTTATATGATGACAAATTAGCGATTATAGGACAAAGATACACAAACACAGCAATTCGTAGTCATCTGAATAGAAATAGTAGAACATCAATTGCTATCTATGATGTTAGCACAGTGACTGATCTTTCATTGGAGCTATACCAGGAAGTTGATGGATGGAAACAAAACTTGAGACTAGACACATCAAACTGAAAGCTCTATGTAGTGAGTCAGCTTAATTTTGACTGGTGGTATGGATATCCAACTGATGCTGCCTCTGTTGATGTTTCTATAGATTCTACAGATATTATGCCAAGAACATTACAAATCAGCAAATGAGAGAATTGATTCGATGTATCTTCTCAGATAGCAAATTGTGATGATGTGCACTATCTTTTCCCGACTAGCGAACAAATTGAGCAACTGGGAATGCGACCATCTTTCACTGTAGTTTCAACGCTTGATCTGGATAACTATGATGGTGATACCAATGTTATTTTTGGTCAACCTTCACAACTGCATATGTCACAAGATGCTCTCTATCTTGCTCAAAGCATCTATATGCCATGACAATTTAGATGCCCTCCCAATGCTGATTGTGTAGAGCCATTCTTTATGTGAGGACAAAACCACACACTCATTCATGGTTTTGATCTATGAGGCATACAATCACTTCACTACCTGTGAAGCAACATGGTTCAGTGAAGCCCATTGTGAGATCAATATAGTATGGATGAGCATAATGGAAACTTTAGAATACTTACTCAAACACGAAGCCCAGAATCTGCAACTCACTTGTATGTGCTCGATGATGACTTATCACTTGTTGGAAAACTCACTGACATAGAGCCTGGTGAACGTTTCCAATGATGAAGATTCATGGGAGATAAACTCTATATGGTTACCTTTCGTCAAATAGATCCGCTTTTTGTTATTGATATAGAGAAACCTAGTGTTCCTACTATCATTGGTGAATTAAAGATGCCATGATTTAGTAACTATCTCCATCCACTTGGGGACGCTGTTGGATGAAAACAATATCTTGTGTGAATAGGGTATGATACTGATATCAACCAACGAGGATGAACAAGAACCTCAGGAGTCAAAATTGATATGTACCTAGTAGACTACAATAGTCTTGAAACAAGCGCGTCACTGTGTGGAAGCTTAGACAACACTACTCCTGAATATTCAAGCTGTTTGGACGACGTAGACACATCACGTATCTATGTTGAACAATTAGCGACCAAGACGCTTGGTCAACAGTGAAGTTACACGCCTGTAGCGGACAATCCTAGATTGTTTGTTATGGACAGCAACAATGAACTAACATTGCCTCTCTTATTAAAAGATTCAGACGTAGATCAACAGAGATGCTCAACCATTAGAGATGAGTTTGGAAATGTTCTTGAAGAAGCATGCCGAGATATAGAAAATCAACAAACAACTTTCCTATGACTTAAATCATTTGATCTAAACAAGAGTCAGTGAACTATTACAGAGAGCTTCAGTCGTAACTATATAGATATGATCAAGAAGTCTAAAGAACTCTACTATGAAATGTGAGGTCGATACTTGAACCAGATCGGTATGAGAGTAGGTTTTGTATGAGATGCAAAATACATGATCAACAATCATTTCGCAGACTTTATTGTCTCTGATGACAATAGAACTCT
>JAHDGZ010000002.1:0-2771 GCA_020631605.1 bacterium | reverse complement strand
CTTTGCAGCTGATGAGGACATTCTCAACATCATACATGAACTACTAGATGAAGAACTCAGTACATGGGAGGCTGACAGTATATATGAAGCTGGACAAAGTGATCCTGATGAGCTCTCAAAAGCAATCAGTCGTATTCATGAAATGGGTATCACAAAATTTGGTACAGTAGAAACATTTATGGGGAAAAACAATATCAGAAGAGATGAAGCAGCAACTATGTTCCTTCGTTTCGCAGAACACCATGACATGCTAGGTACTGCTCTTGTCAATGATTGTAACTTTCCAGATTTGGGTGCAGCGCATAGTGATCTTACTGATGAAATAGTAGGTGCTTGTGAAGCTGGCTTGTTCCAGTGATCAAAAGGATACTTTCTTCCTACTGCATCTATTACTAATGCACAAGCAATCACGGTTATGTCTAGAATACTTGATGGAAAAAAAGCCGAAACATGAAGACATCGAGCAGATAACTATTATGAGGTGCTTAGAGAAAAATCACTAATGGATGGATTGGCTATGGCGGCTAAGTACATGAGTTATGATACTAAAATCACTAGATGAGACATTGCAATTCTATTGTATAGAGCTGATATGTTAGAATAAGTCATACACTACTCCAACTAGATAGACAATTTTCTTACAAAACGATTGATTTTGCTTTCTACAAGACTAGAAACAAATCAGTCGTTTTTTTATTGTCCTAAAAAAATAGTAGTAGAATGGAAGGAAATATAGTTGCCATTAGGGGTATTGTTGTTGATATGTTTTTTGATAAAAATCCACCTAAGGTATATGATGCAGTTGAAGTGAGCTCACCAAACAGCGCTTGAACTACTGTAGTCATTGAAGTACAACAACAGCTAGAGGATGGAATAGTAAGAGGTATCGCTATGGATAGCACTGATTGACTTACTAGAGGTGCTTCAGTAGTGAGTACTTGAGCTCCTATACAAGTACCTGTGTGAGCACAGGTTTTGTGAAGAATTTTCAACGTACTTGGAGAGCCAATTGACAACAAAGAAGATGTGAAAAAAAACAATAACAATAAAGGTATCCATCAAAAAGCTCCCGCATTTGTAGACTTGTCAAACAAAGCCGAGGTTCTTGAGACAGGAATAAAAATTGTTGACTTGATTTGCCCTATTTTGAAATGAGGAAAAGTTGGACTATTCGGATGAGCTTGAGTAGGTAAAACTGTTATCATGCAAGAATTGATTCATAATATAGCTAAAGCACATGACGGAGTATCTGTTGTTTGTGGTGTTGGTGAAAGAACGAGAGAAGGTAATGATCTCTTCCATGAAATGACTGAATCTGGTGTTATTTGAAATACTGCAATGGTATTTGGACAAATGAGTGAAACGCCTGGTCCAAGATTGAGAGTTGCACTAACAGGTCTTACTATGGCTGAATCATTCCGTGATGAAGGGAAAGATGTACTAGTTTTCATAGATAACATCTTCCGTTTCACACAAGCGTGATGAGAACTTAGCGCACTGATGTGAAGAACACCATCAGCTGTATGATATCAACCAACACTTGCATCAGAGATGGGAACACTACAAGAAAGAATTACGTCCACAAATAAATGATCAATAACGTCAGTACAAGCTGTATATGTTCCTGCTGATGATCTTACAGATCCAGCTCCAGCAACTACGTTTACTCATATTGATTCTACTATTGTTCTTAATAGGTCAATCGCAGAAAAATGAATCTATCCTGCAGTTGATCCACTTCAGTCCACCTCAACAGTGCTTGCGCCAGATGTAGTTGGAGAAGAGCACTATGAAATCACACAACAAGTTCTTTGAACTCTACAGAGATATACTGAACTTCAAGATATTATTGCAATACTTGGAATGGAAGAACTCTCTCATGAAGATAAACTTATCGTAAATAGAGCAAGAAAAATCGAAAGATTTTTCTCACAACCATTCTTTGTTGCTGAGCAGTTTACTGGTTCTCCTGGAATCTATGTAAAGAAAGATGAGACTATTAGAGGTGTTAAGATGATACTTAATGGTGAATGTGATGATATCTCAGAGTGATTCTTCATGTACAAAGGAACGATAGATGATGTTATAGCTGCTAGTAAAGAAAAATAAGCAATAAGAAACTATCTATATAAGCAAAAACTATCTCGCTTGAGATAGTTTTTTTATAGTTTCTTGCAAGATTGGCACAGATAAGTAGATTCTTGTCAGTACTCTTTACTGGTCTATGACAATACGATGCACTCTTTTCTCAAAAAAACTCTTACCATACTACTCTTCTCTTGCGTAAGCATGCTTCTAGCATGATGTAATACTTCATCGGAGAACGCAGCTCAGACGTACCATGATGAGTTGGTTAGTATTACACAACCAGCATATAACGCATACAACTACTATGCAGTCTACTCCCAAGAAACGGAGCTCGATGATCTTCAGCTGATTAAAGAAGAACGTCTTTCAACTATTGAGACTCTTCAAGAGACGATACAACAGGTTTTGTCAACTGATGATTTTGAGTGAGATTCTCAACTCAAAGATGCTGTGATAGATGATATCACTGTTTTATTGGGACTCTTACAGGATGATGAACAGTCATTGCTTTCTATTCGAGAACAAATGAAAGATGCTAGTCCTGATACTAACTCTGTTGAAGATATGGAAGCACTTCGTGAGCAGCAGCAAGAAATTTTTGCGCGTATTAATGAAAAAATTGAAAAGAGTGATGAATTACTTTCACTCGCTCAAGAGACATTTCTTTCACAGTATAATATTGA
>JAHDGZ010000031.1 GCA_020631605.1 bacterium | reverse complement strand
CCAACACCGACACCAACACCATCAAATATTCCAACAACGCCTAGCACACCTACAACTACCCCAACACTAACTCTTACTCCTAGTGCTACACCATCGAACACTCCTACGCCGTCCTCTACTCCTATAGTATCTGGACCAACTACAACACCATCCTCTACTACAACCAACACATCTCCTCCAAACTACAATCCAAGCACAAGCACACCAACATGATCAAGTAGCTCAACAACGAGTAGTGTTATTACTCCTCCTGGGATTCCATATGTCATTGAAGAACCTAGAACAGAATGAGTTATCATCACAGATTATCAATGTGGTTGAGCTATCAAATGAAGCATATACGATGATTCAAAAGAGTATGTATCAGTTACCTCAGTGTTACTCCAAAACGAACAAGCACAAAACATAGTTCATGGAACAATCAACAATGATGGTGTATTCGAATCTCCTATCAATTACGCTAGTATAGCTGCTGGCGAGTATACTATTAGAACTACAGCCACTGCATCTGATTGAACAAGCATCAATACTTCAATGTCAGCGACACTCGCATCTTTTCAAGATTGTGAAGCATGATGATTACATGCTAGTGCTAGTTGTGGAAATAATATTCTTGACCCAGGTGAGCAATGTGACTGATGATTTGAATGTACAGATGATTGTACACTGGTAGATCCTGTTGCACTACAACAAATCAAAGATCAGTTATGCTTACTCAACAAATCAAATTGTCAGGAATCAACAGGTAAGTTCTTAGCCCCTTCTGAGCTTCCAGCTACTGGGCCAGATGAAGATTATGCTACAGAACAGCTACTCTCTCAATGATGATACCAAATACAAGAAAGTAGCTATATAGATACATCTACAATTGATTGGTGGGTGCAGCTAGATGAACAAGATCCAAACTACCATAATCCTATTTACTGGATAGAAAACATTCTTCCTGAGGAATACAGAAATGCTACAAGTTTTGTTGTCTTCCCTAGTATTGGAACCGTAGTTCCAGTAGAAAACATCATCGATCAAGAAGTAAGAAACAACTTTATTCTTGGTAATCCATCTGGATACGAACCATATCTTGAATACGGAACACTCTACTATCCAAACACTGCTCGTCCATGGCAAGCAGGTAATACAGTACTCTTTGGGCATAGTTCTCATCTAAAATTAGATTCTAACAAAATTGGAAATACATTTAAGATGTTACCACTAGCAAATCGTGGTGATAAATTCTACATAGTATCTAAACAAGGAGATAGCTATTACACCTATGCATATGAAGTAACCAAGAAAAAAATCGTACAACCTGATCAAGTGGATGTGTTGAGACAAGATATCAAAGGAAATATAGCAACACTGATCACTTGTTTCCCAATTGGAAGTCTGAAAGAGAGAGTTGTTGTTGAAGCTAAACCAGTGACCAATATTATTGATCAAACTATGATAGAAATGCTCAATTCACTCTCAGTAGCACAGCAAGTGAAACTCCGACAGATAGCAGAATCAACCTATGCAGACTATCAAGAGAACAATACTCCAATCGAACTAGTAGTACTGAAACTACAAGAAGCAAGGAATGCACTACTCAATAGAACAGATCTCACAGAAGAACAAAAACAAGAACGTGATACTATTCGACAGTTCTTGATCTACCAATATATTAATCAATAAAAATCTATGAAAAAAATAACAAAACGACTCAGTAATATATTCTTCTTAGATACCAAAGCTTTAGCTATCATGAGGATAGCTATGGCTTTGATTATCTTGGTAGATATTGCTACTCAGATACCTTTTTTGACAGAATTATTTACGAGCAATGGAATTGTACCACCAGATGTGATTGCTAGTGAGTTTTCTCTGCAAAATTTACGAACCATCCATACACTCAGTGGTGAGCTATGGTATTTGGTAGTGCTACTGATCATTCACATAGGAGTTACAATCTCTCGATGACTAGGTTGGAAAACAAAAACAATGTGATTTTTTGTTTGGTTTATGACCTATTCATTTCATAATGTGAACCCATTATATCAGTATGGTTTTGATGAACTCATCCATATCACACTTTTTCGAACAATGTTTTTACCAATGGGTAAAGTATGGGCACTTGATGCAATCAAAGAGTTTTGATCTATTGAAGGTAAAGCATATCAATTTGGCTCAATTGCAAGTATCTGATTAATTCTACACCTCATAGGTCTGTACACAGTAGCAATGTGACTCAGGGCTGAAGGAATTATACAAGCAGAAAATCATACACGGTTATACAATATTCTTCATCATACCTATATGGTAAGACCTATTGGTGAGGCTATCAGGAGTTCTTTAACTCTTTCTCAGATTCTCTTATGGGTCACCATTATCGTAGAATCTTGTATGCGACTTTTTTGGTTAATTCCAACACGTAGGGATATCAGTAGAAAAATATCTGTGAGTATATTTATTCTGCGACATCTGGGGTTACGAGTTGCTATGGATGTTGGACTCTTCCCGTTAGCTAGTATTGTCATACTTTTAGGATTGTACTCTTTCAACTCTATACGTGTATGACGAGAGAAAAAAAATCTCTCTTTATCATGGCTGTTAGGGTGAATAATATGTTATACTATATTATGGAATATCAGTCTAGTAAGTGACCAAAGGCGAGAAACTAAAATACTACCAGACAATATGTACAAGTTCGCCTATGTTTTTGGTATGCACCATAATCGAGGTTTATTCCAATGATCAGGAAAAGATTATCTCTGGTATATTATCACGGGGCAAAAAGAAAACGGAGAAGAAATTGATATGCTCCATGGAAATACGATTACGGATTACACATACCTAGAATATCCAGACCATCGTTACTATGCAACACATAGACATATCAAAGTATTACAAAGTATACCATACTATCTTTGGGTGATGAATTTCATTAGTTATCACTATTGTCATCAATATCCAGAAGTGACAACAATAAAAATCCAAGAAATGCTCAGACAGATACCACACTGACATACTCAACCTGCCCAAAGAAAATTAATCAATCACTACGATTGTGTTAACTTAGTAGAAATTTCTAATCAAAACTAAAAAACACAAGCAGAAGCCTGTGTTTTTATGATATTTATGTAACAATCAATACTAAATTTCTTTGAATCTATATAATTCTATACCGTTAATCATATTCGCCTGATCAGTAACTGATTCGTTCACCTGTACGATAACAATTTTTTCATCGAGTGAAATACTTCATTTGAACATCATTCTGATCATCTCTTTTCCTATCTGTTTCAAATTCTCATAGTTAAATCCTGGACTAATCTTATAACCTCTTACTCACCACAACATATTGATATATCTATAGGTGTCATCTGACTTAGTAAAAGCAATAACTGGTATCGTAGGACGGAAAGAAGCAAGTCTCGCAGCAGAGTATCAGGTGTTAGTATAACACACAATAGCTCTAATTTCCAAGTCTTCAATCACTCTGTAAACATTGTACAGAATATAATCAATAACATCACGCTCACTGTCTTGGTAGAATGGCTTGATTGCTTTTACCTTTTCTGTTGGCATTAAACTTTGAAGTAATTCGTACATATCTGTGATAACCTCCAAAGGTTCTTCCCCGTAAGCAGTCTCTTCAGTCAACATATAACTATCAACTCAAAGAAGTAGATATTGCTCGAATAGTTTTTGGCTAGCAGCCTTACTTCATGCTATATCTTGTTTATGAGAAAATGTTAAGGTGATTTGTTTTCATTTACTTTTAGATATAGTTGCACATTCTACTATTTTTTGTTCATCAGTTCGACGTAGAAGTCTTTCTCTCACCATAATAACACCATCAGCATAATCTACAATTTCTTCAAAATTTTCTAATGCTGATTGTGTTTCAATTCTTGCTATGATCTTCTTGGTTTCACTTTTTTGTTCATCAAGATACACTCTCAATTCTTGCAAATCCGCAACTGTCATTACATTGGATGCAACCATTACATGAACACCTGCTTGCAATCATCGTTGTATATCCGCTTTGTCTTTCTGGTTAATATACGTGAGTCTATCATCATAGTCCTTAAAAGTCACTCGTTGACTGTTTGCTACTTCTCATTTGTGTACTACAGTACAGATTACTCATTCATTCTCATCATCTGGTCACACAACACGAAGAACCAAATCTGAATCATAGAAAGTAATTTCTACTTCAGCAGGAACTGATTCCAAATAAGGATAATCTATAAAAAGGATATCTTTACTATCTTCTAAAAACTCAGAAAATTTAAGGTGAAGCTGAGTTCCTTCCTTACATATCATTTTTTGCATGTTTTTCACTTTGATTCCTCATCATTTAGTTTCCAACATGATTGTTTTTGAATTATCTAGTTTAAGTACTGTATCAATGTACTTCTTATGTTTTGCATCAAATCATGTTGATAAATTAACACTAAAGCTATCGACAAAGTTCATAATTTTTGATAATACCGTTTCTTTCGCAAGAGAAGGACCAACACTAACAGTGATTTTAGGGTAATGGAAATGTAACATGTATGAATGAAAGGAATCTAAAAAAAGGGACTCCAACAAGTCGTTATCAAGAAAACATCATGAACTATGCTTTGTGTCCTATTGCAAGTCACTCATATCAATTACAACAAATCATTTACGACTTATAGAATTAACTTTTCCTTTACCAGAGACATTAATAGTTGCTCTATTGTCTATACGTGTTTTCAGAATTTCTTCTCCAACCAGTAAGGCAACATCACGACCAGCCATTTCCTGAGGGAAAGTGAGAACCATACGTGTTCATTTTGCGTTGATTTCTTGATCAGCTTGCACTCCCAACAAAGGCAAATCTGAAAATAATCTCACACTTATACTCATGCCCAAAGATTTTTCAAGGGATTGTATATTTGCTCCTCAACTTCATATCACACGAGACTTCATTTTAGTAGGTACATAGAGGGTTAAGGAGTTTCATCTACTTCACAAAAGAAAATCAAAGTCAAACATTCAATAAAGCTCTTTTTTGATAGATCATAATGCATGTCTTGCCATTCCAGACTGAGCTTTAGTTGTATGAACATCCTCCAATGGCATAACTACAATCTGTTCTCCAAAGCTATATATTTCATAAACTGCCTCTTGAGAACCAAAAGCAAACACTTGAATAACTGGGCGAGCTAGATCAGATGACTCCATCCCATGTGGCACTTTAACCACAAGTGAAAGATTTAAGACTTCCGCTATGCTTCACTTTTCGATATAAACAATAGTATCAATCATCTGTGGGATGATTCACAATTCGACGTGGCCTAAAAAACGTTGTATTCAATCAATTGCTCTTGTGGCATGTATCACTCCCAACAAACCAATTCAAGTTAATCTTAAGTCCTTAAACAAAAGGAAATCATCAACATTTCTCACTTCATCAAACACACAAAAATCTGGTCTAGAAAGCAGGAGAATATCTCTGATATCTTCATGTGAACCATAAGAAAAACTATATTGAACAATTTCATCTGACACCAAGAGATCACGAGGTGATTCAATAGTTTTTGTGATATGTTTATTGTCTTTATGCTGTTCAATAATCGCCTGAGCAAAAGTTGTTTTTCCTGATCATGGAGAACCAGAGATAAGAATTCACTTAGCTTCATTTTCTAGATAATGACGTAATGTTGGGTCTAAATCGTAATCATCTAGTGAAAGTTTGAATACCGGCCTCACGATAGTCAATTCTAATCAGTCAGCTAACGGTGGGAAAACAATAACAATTCTATAGGGACCTAGTTGAACAATTTTGAGCAATTTTCTATCAATTTCCAAAAAACCATCATCTCTCCCCTCTACTTCAGCAAAAATATCATCTACTAATCCATAGAGAAATTCTTTGGTGGCAATCTTATCTTTATCCACTTGTACCTGTACTGATCAGGGATTTCACTCTTTGGTAGCGAAGGGAACATTCTCTTTGAGATGAAGTGACATAACTCACTCAGAAAAATACTTATCGAGAACGTTACTATTCCCTGTTATTTTTTGCATATTTGCTCCAAAAATGTAAAATTATGATATAACAAGAAGTATAGGTTCATACATCAAAAAAGCAAATTTATTGATGATGTCCAATTTCTTATGTAGAAGTAGAACACATTTATTATAGTCAGTAGTATGTATCATCTTCTCAACGCAACAAAAAAGAAAAACAACAAGAAACATAATTTTTCTATGGTCGCTGAATGAACAGAAACTGATATTAGAAGTCGAGCTGAAAGAAATTGATTAGAAATCGACCAGATTGAACCATTTGATGAAGACCCTACTCAGAGCACCAACATGAAATTGAGAGTAGATGGAAAAAACTTACTTGTCAAAAACGGTACAGTCAAAGAGGTTGCTTATCTATTTCTCTCACTAGATTTTGATCTGCAATCAATCAATAGCATTGACAATGCATACACATTCAAACAAACAAGTGACCTTATCAAAGCTATCAAGAAAAAGTTGGGTGAACAAAAAGTAGTTGCACAACTACAAAAAACTGATGTACAGGTCACAAATAACTCTCCAGTAAATATAGAAGAGAAACTCAATACCATGACTATCGAGGATGAAACTACAGTCGACATCCACAAAGATAGTGATGACAGTCATGAAAAAATGACACTAAATACTGCCAGAGAAGATAGTGAAGAAATCAGAGAAAAATCTTTTGTCACTGTAGATGAGACTGATGATACAACAGATTATATATGAATAGGGGTAGAAGTTATGAAAGACATCGAACTCATGCTAACAAAATTACCAGAAAACACTTCATTTGCTACTATGAAAGAAACATTACTTAGGAAAAAAGAAACATTACAAGGTTTCATCAATGCACAAGATAATAACAATATAGCGCAAGAACTATCAAGTATTATGACATTGATGGAAGAAATAGAGTTGGCCAGCTTACAAACAGCAACCAACACAGAAGCCAGTAGTGTTACTGAGTCATTACTACAAGATATCCAAGGAGTCAAAGAATATGACGAAAATACAGCAGAAAAAGGAGCTATTGGAGGATGAGTAACTGCATGATCTCTAGAAAAAGCAAAACAACACCTGACATGATCTAATAAGTTTATTAGTACTCTCCAACAACGATTACAACGAATCATACTATTCGTTGGATTGGAAGTAGGTATCAGTACAGCACTTGCTCAAGTTCTAAATGGATTTCCTTCGGGGACACAGCATCTCACAAACATTGGAATCATAGGTATGGCGATCGTTATATGGTGATTCTTTATGAAAAGGAACCTTCTTACTCAAACACTTTCATGAATAGTGCTAGTAATACTCAGCATCATATGAATCTCACTCATCTAAACGGTCAGTAGACAAACGACATTCAAAAACAACTACATCACTCATTGGCAATTTTGCATACCAATAGGTTTTTTTTCGTTGATTAAAATACGGTACTAAGTATGCTTCTATCATCTTTGTTAGTATATAATCATGGTAACAAGCACATTGCTACTCCTCTGTAGCGCTCTCTCATGTCGGTATTTTATCGCAATCGGTGTACGACCATTGAGTCTAATTCCTTGATGATTTTTCCTATTGTTTCTATCCAGTGCCTGGTCAGAAAGTGATAAAAAAGAAAAAAATCGAGACATGAATCAACTCGTAGACAAATATTGACTGATTGTGTCCCGGTCCATCACCATGGTTGGTTTACGATGAGTTGGAAATTTTCTAGGGATCAGTCCTGAAGTCTTGCTTCATGGTCTCTGGGCAGCAAACTTATTGATTCTTATGTGATCATTAATCTATCGTTACAAAGATGGAATCGTAGTTTTTCACGTAGCATATCGAATCATTACATTGTGCATTTGGTGATGGATATATCGACACTTTGATATAGATACTCGACGAAAAATAGTGCGTATTCATATCGCAGCAAACGCAGCAATCTATGCATTTATTCATTTCGTTGGTGGGCTATTTACAGATATACCAAGATATTTCAAAGAAATTTTAGGAATATTGGTGCATACCACTATCATTCTCCTCTTGTTGCAAACATCTACCAATACCTACCACGGTTTATTTATAGCTCAGGTATATATTACAATAATCTATAGTTTCTTGTATTATATCTACCAGCGACCAGAACATACCAAGAAGTTGAAATGAGTAAGTCTCCAAGACATCCTCTCGGGGAAAAGAATACTAGGAAAAAGAGTAGAGACTATCACAACAACATCTACCCCAACATGGGTCACAAGAGCTCAAGAAGGAATTTCTCAAACATCAGAATACACCAAAGCATCACTGAGTGTTCTCAATATCATCGTCATACTTGCTATGATGCTCTGGTTTTTTTTCAACATACAAGAAAGCGCAAATACATGGATTTGGGAACTACTCTATTGGCTCTCAATCATCCTTTTCGTGACCAACTTCATTCTGATAAAGAAAATTGATTTCTATTATAAAATTCAACGTGTCTTTGTTTTCTTTATCATAAATTTTGCGATCTACTTAAGTCTCATAAATATTTCATACTTATTCAATCGAGAGACTACCACCATTGCTTTGATTGCAAGTGTCTGGAATATAGCAAATAGTATCGCTATCTTTTATTCCAATGATATTTTTTCTTCTACATCAGTCAAAACCACAGATTACTACTACCGAATCGCAGCAAATCTTCTGGCTATGATCATCAATATAGTGTTGATAGCTAGGTTGTTAGAGGTACCTGGTGAGTTACGTTTCGCACTGATGACTATCTATATAGGAGTGCAATCATATCTCATGTACTACAACATTCAATATATCAAGAATCTTCACGCACAACAAGGACAGCAAACAGAGTTATTTGATGATTTTGATTTTCCTGATGAAGATCCAGTCTAAAAAATAGAGTTATTTTCTTATGTTTTAGCAATAAAAAAACTGGTCAAATGACCAGTTCTTTTGATATGTACTAAGAATCATAAAAATTATGATACTATTTTCTACGTTCTCCTGATGGCTGAGGATATGCTTTTTCTTTTACTGGTGGCACTCAGATACTAGTAGTAGACGTAACAACTGTAGGCGTCACTGTTGGACCTGGTGTTGAAGGTGTAGGAGTACTTGGTGTGCCTGGCACAGTTGGAGTGCTTGGTATTGTTGGCGTTGCTGGCTCTAGTTCAACATCTGCGTGAATCAAAAGAGACTCACATCCACATTCCACACATGTGGTCGGATTTGTTTTCGAAAAAGGACATGACAATCACGGTTCTCCACATTGTTCTCATTCATCTACTTCGCCATTACCACAGTTCGGACAAAGGTCATCAAAATTTGAAAAGAATGCAATATTCTCTCAAAATGTAAATCCTAGAACTTCATCTGAACACTCACCAACGAGATACATTGTCTCATTATTTCCTAGCAGCCTTCAATCAGGACAATATAGCAAGATATTATCCATTGTATTGGGGATGATAGATCAATCTGCCAAAACTAATTGAGGCATTCAACCAAATCCATCTGGTGTTGTATGTGAGGATACACACTCACATGCATTTTCTTCTTGTATACTCAAAAATTCATTAAAATTGGAGAGTTCTATGTCTGAAATACCATCTCAATCGACATCCGCACACGGCACTCAATCAAAATACTCTTCATTAGATTTTCTCATAGAACTTTCTTCAATAAGAAAACTTACCTCGTCCTTAGTTTCTTTTCACTGAGAAAGTCAGACTTCTCTAACGCTTTGACTCTTAAAAACAGGCTCTCTCTCAATTTCTCCTCATCATGGTTGAGGATAAGCTTTCTCTTTGACTGGAATATACTTTGTTGTTGATGTCGTTGGCGTTGTAGGACCACTTGTTATTGTTGGACTAGGCGTAGCAGTTGGGACAGTCGGAGTACTTGGTACAGTTGGTGTCGCTGGTTCTAGTTCAACTTCTGCTTGAATCAAAAGAGACTCACATCCACATTCCACACATGTGGTTGGTTTTGTTTTTGAATATGGACATGATAATCATGGTTCACCACATTGTTCTCCTTGTTCAACTACTCCATTCCCACAAATAGCAACTGGGAGACAATCATTATCAGACATACATGTTGTTCAATTATTAGAACTTTGATATCAACATGTACTGTCTTCTTGACACCTCAAATATTCATTTTGACACGTATTACTACATCCATCATTTGATATAGTATTTCCATCATCACACTCTTCTCATGCTTCCATTATTCAATCACCACAAAAACTTACAGACTCACTACAAGATTCACAATTATCTATCATTATCTGCATAGCCTCATTTGTATTGTGTCACTGGTATACAATTTCTCAAGCATCGTCGTAGATAAATATTGTTGGGATTCCAGCAACAATTTCAGAAAACTGATCTACTACTACACTATGATCTCATACAAAGGTATCACTAAAAAGATCAGTTCGCATCGGGGCATCATTTCTAGTCTCAACAACAAAGTCACAAGCAGTAGTGTTTATAATATCTTGAAATACTGAATTAGCATTAATACTATCTGCCGAATTACGACAAGGAGCGCATCGTCACTCCGACATTTCTACCATAGAATAACAGCCTTCAGAAACACTTTGCACACTAAACATCTCGCCACTAGGAGCATTGTGAGCGACATCTCCTGATCCTCAACTACATCAAGCCAACAGTCAAACACCCAAAGCACATAATCACAACAAAAGTAACTTTCTATCCATTTCAAAAAAACACAAAAGAGTAAAATGTCAATAGCTGAATATAAATATACAGAGTTGAATTGTCAAATTTCTGTTAACAAAAAAAGTGAGGACAAGCCTCACTTCTTTCTCTTAAACAATGGTTACGTATATCAATTATTTTTTGGCAGTAGCAGGTGCAGCTTTTTCTGCACTCTTTTGCATTGCCTTGATACTCAAACCAATTTTTCTTGCTCTAGGATCTAGTAAGATAACTTGTGCCTTGATCATCTGACCTAGTTTCACTACCTCTTTCAAGTCAGCTCCTCTGTCAATTCCTAATTCGCTCAAGTGAATCAAACCATTGATGTCATCATATACTTTGACAAACACTCCATACGGAACAAATCTGATCACCTGTCCTTCGATCACATCACCAATTTTGTATTCTCTTGGGATAACTGACCATGGATCTGGTTTCATTTGCTTACATGAGAGTGAGATCTTTCCATTTTCTAGACCGATCACTTTCACTTCCATTGGATCTCCAACATTACCAAATCTATCAATATTGTTTACGTGACCGTACGTAATCTCAGAAATATGAACGAGTCATTCAACACACTGATCGATAGTAACGAAGAATCCATACGATGATTGACCACTGATCACTCATGTATATACCTTACCAACTTCCATATCTTCAAGTAGTTTCTCTTTGTTTTCTTTCAGAGCCTCTCTTTCCGATAGGACGATTCTCTTATCATCTTCATCGATAGTGATGATTCTTACTTGTATTTCTTCACCAATCAGTTCGAGTAGTTTCTCAAAAATTGCTTCTTGATCACCATCTTCAACTCTTGGATAGTGTAGTGGAGCCAATTGAGATAGTGGTATAAATCATTTGATTCCATACATATCTACCAATAGTCCTCCTAGGTTTGCTTCTGTAGGCTTCACTGTGAAGATCTTGTCTTCTTTGAATTTAGCCATCACATCAATCCATACATCACGTTGGAGAAGTTGCGATACAGAAACAATATAGTAACCTTCTTCGTGTCTGATAGAAGTATTTACTATTTCTACTTCTAGTTTAGTTCAAGGATTAAGATCGAAATCATTTCTTTCAAGATTTTTTACTTCTTTACTCAAGATCACACCAGAAAATGCACCATTTGCACACTCCAACAAGACACCGTTGTTTACCTTTTTTAAAACAACTCCTTCTACCTTGTTTCCTTCTTTGATTTGTGGTATTTCGAATACCATTTCTTTTGTTGTAGCCATCAGTAATATAAAACGTTAAAAAATGTAAAAAAATGGAAACAGCATACTACAGTGCCAAACACCTAGTCACTGAATCAAATCAGTAATTATACCTTCAAGTCTAGTTGTTTAGAAACAACAGCATACCTTTCTAGATTTGTATCCTTGAGATACTTCAAAAATGTTCTTCTTCTTGCTACTTTTTTCAAAAGACTTCTTTTTGCATCAAAGTCCTTAGAGTTTGTAGTAACATGTTCTTGCAAAACCAAGATTTGCTTAGTCAAGAAAAGAATTTGAACTTCTGGAGATCATGTGTCTTTGTCATGTCTTTGAAGCTTAGCATCTTTAACTGCTTTTGTAGCTTTTGATTTCTTGGCTGCACTTTTTGTAGCTTTTTTTGCAACTGCCATAGTTGGTCAGAATTAATCAAATAAAAAGAGTGTATTACCCGTCACAAGAGAGCTACTTAGTTCACCCTTAATTTTGCACGGACAAAAAAGATTTGCGTAGCACCCACTACGTTGATGTTTTTTTACTCAACATAGTAGTCATTACAAGTCAAAAGACAGAAAAACAAGCATTGGTTTGCATTCAAAAAAACAATATGTAAGCTGCTAATCACGCTCTTCTGACGAAAGTATGCTCTCATAGTTCAATTGGATAGAACACATCCCTCCTAAGGATAAGATCCAGGTTCGATTCCTGGTGAGAGTAAATGCAAAATAATATTGACTAAAAACAAAGAAAACATATAGGTGGGTTACCAGAACTCACTTTTTTTACATCCTTTTTTTCATACTCATGACTTCAATCAATCAAAAAGTTAACACGCTATGGAAAGAAAGATGAAACAATGAGTTCATCGACAGACTTGAGCTATACGAACTCATCAGTCATCATGCAACAGAAGAGAATCACGACACTATTCCATTTTCGACCAACGAAACTCTTTCCGCTGAAGATACAATAGATAGCACACTCCTCATCAACGACTACTCAAAAGCACTTATCAAACACACCATCAAT
>JAHDGZ010000030.1 GCA_020631605.1 bacterium | reverse complement strand
CATTGACTCAAATGAGCTTTCAGTACTCCTCTGCATCACCAAAATTGTTTGCAACACTCTCCAAGAAACTCTCATGAGCTGCATTTACCAATCATCTAACTTCATTGAGTGGCGTTGTTACTTCTATAGTATTTCCTTTTGATGTTTGCATACGATTTCCATCTATTCATAGAAGATACCCCCCTCACTCGATACCTAACACTTCTTTTTCAAATGGGAATTCAAATCAATTTTCTATATGTTTCAGTATTGCTTTTTTATGTAATTCAAAAGCATACATTTGATTTTTACCTGCTGGTATCACGTTGGCATCTGCTCATAACCCATGAGCTGCTTGACCTACATACATCCCCGCAAGCATTCAATCTGTCATCTTCTTCCCATACTTATCTAGCATCTTATCATTTCCTTTATGATGATACTCTACTGGAATTTCATCAAAATCTAGGTTGTTACTAATAAAGTGCGATAATGGCTGCACAACGTCATGAAAAACTTTTGACTCTCTAAAGATGATAGCATCATTTAGTTCGCTGAAACATGAAAGTGCATTCAAACAATAGAGTCTAGTGTACTCTCTCATATTCTCTAGGTGATCCTTGGTTGGGTTATTTTGGAATCATTGAACATCAGCGATAATAACATTCGTATTTACTTTCTTTCCTTCTCACTGGAATCTCTTTTCTAGTTCTAACACTTTTTGTATCTGTACTAGATGTCATAGTGTAAAATTAGAGCCACTTGTGACTCATTTTTGTGTTGATGGCTTGAATCATGTTAATACATTTACTTTTTCTAATGAAGGAATTTCGTCTACACCCTTGTAATATTGTAAGTTCATTTGATTAGAATAATTTATTAAAAAAATAATTTGTAGAAACTTTAACGGCTATTGTGTGCCATCACTCTCTATGTAATATACTCGTATTACTACAATAAAACATCTCTAGAAAAAAAATTATAAATACTGAGCAATCTTTCCTGTACCAAATTTGAGTACTCTAGATCCTCTGCTCACAGTAGTAACAGACATAGAAAGTTCTCCAGCTATTGTTCTTTGCGTATCTCACGCATTGAGCTTTCTCAACAAAGCTATCCTCTCTCATATTTCAATAATCTCTGAAGGCGTCAAAACATCCTCTAAGACTCATGGTAAATCAGTGGCTTTGACTGGTTTCAAAAAATCTGCAATTACCTTCAACGACTCTTGAAACATATTTTTGTATTACTACAATAAAACGGTAGTAATAAATATTTATCTTCATTCACATAGCAAGACTTTTTTGAACAAAAAAAAGTACATATCACTATGTACCTCTTGTTATTGTTACCATAAGTATCTCTTTAGGCTTCTTGAGTCTTGTCCAACTCTTCGATTATATGATGCATGATTCCATTTAATAACTTTCATGAACCATCATCTCCATATCTTTTTGATAACTCTATCATCTCGTTGAGCAAAATCTCCTTGGGTGTTTTCAATTTACTGTATTCAATATAGCCCAAAATAAACACTGACTGGTCTATGAGGTCCATTTGATCAAAAGCAAACGAGGTTGTGTATTTGTTCACATGTTCTTCTACCTTATCCTTGAAATTATCATACTCTGTAATAAGAGCAAACGCGTATTCCATATCAATATTATCCCATCATCGATTATCAAAACAATAATCTGCTAGGTATTTTGCTTTTTCTACTGGATCCATATCCTTGATACGATTTGCAAATGTTTGTATCTGAGTAAACAAATCATCTACAGATTGATCTTCACGTTCGACATCTTCTGCTACTTTATTCACCTCAACAATAGCAGCTTTATTATTTTTTTCTATAGAAAAAAGAAATCAGTGTCGGTAGAAATACGCTAACACTAATTTCCTTGCATGTATTCTTTGCTTTATATGCATATCTTATTGATGACCTACTCTACTAAAGAAGCACTGATTAGTCAGCATCTACTACATTCTTGTTCTTCTTTGACTTGATAGTCATAACCTGCTTCCCTTTGTAATATCCTGAAACTGGACATACTGTATGAGAAAGCTTCATTGTTTTACCTTCTTCAGACCAATTAAGTTGTAACTTATTTTTCCAATAAGTCATTTTCTTAAGTTGCCATTGAGCATGTCTTCTTTTGCTTCTTGATTTCGAGGTTTTCTTTTGTGGTACTGTCATCGTGATACTCTGTAGTAATGTAAATAGTATATGCTATGATGTATGTTATTTATGCTTTATCTATCGCTGTGACTAACTCAGCTTTTTTCATCGTACTATAACCAGCTATTCCTAGATCTTTTGCTTTTGCCTTTAGATCTTTTACTGTCATAGAAGTTGTCTCAGCTCATGTTTTTTCTGCTGGTTCCTTAGCAGTTTCTTTCGTTGGAGCAGACTTTTTAGCAGGTGCTTTTACTGTTTTCTTTGATGCAGTCTTTTTAGCAGGTGCCTTCTTTGATTGCTCTTCTAATGGAAGCACATCAATAAACGTCTTTGTGTATTTTCTTCCATCATATCTCTTCACCTTCTTTTTTCTGAATGATACAACACCTTCAACTGATGCATGAAGAGTAAAATCTTTACCAACATAGACATTTTTTCCAGCCTTATATTTGTCTCCTTTCTGTCTAATGAGGATTGCTCATGCTGTTGCATGTTGACCACCAAATATTTTGACTCCTCTATACTTTGGATTTGAATCTCTTAGGTTTTTTGCTGATCACGCAGCTTTCTTATGAGCCATTCTTATTGACAATATAAAAATCTATTTTTTTCAAGTCCAACCAATATAGGTAACAGCCAGATCAATGCAAGAGTTTATGCAACTTCTAGATTTTCTGCAGACTTTTTTCATTTTGCTTTATTTAAGGCTTCTTCATGACTTTTCTTATAGATCTCTCCTACAGGAAGTAGTCTACCGATAATCACATTTGATTTCAGATCAGATAACTCATCCACTGCTCATTTCAATGATGCGTCTACCATCACTCTCACTGTTTCTTGGAATGAAGCTGCAGACAACCATGAATCTGTTCACTTTGCGATATTTGTTAATCATAATGCCAACCTTCTTCCAGTTGCTGGTTTTTGTCAGTTTTTCACTAGCTCCTTGTTTACCATAACGAACTCTTCATGTTTAATCTGCGTTCCTGGCACAAAACTTGATTCTCCAGCATTTTCTACAAACACCTTAGAGAACAATTGTTTCACTACTACTTCCAAGTGTTTTGAGTTTACCTTACCTCATTGAGATGCATATACCTTATTTGTTTCTCTGATGATATATTGTTGAGCTTGCAAGTCTCCTACAATTGATTTGTACTCTCTAATATCCAATGATCCGTTAGTTAGCACTTCTCACTTAAATATTGTGTCTCAATCCTTATGTTTTGTAGGATTCAAACCTGCCAATGACTTCACATACTCTTTCTTTTCTCCTATTACGATATGATCTTTTTTGACATCTAGTACTGTTCCTCCTTCTTTGATTCTCAACTTGCTTCTTCCTTTCACACCATAGATTCATCCTTTTTCTATTTCATCTCCTTTTTTCACTACTAGCTCATATTTTTCTTTCATGAAATATGTCACTTTTTGGTAGTCTGAGATTACTGTCAAGAATCTCATCTTTCATTGTTCTGAATAGTGTATTGTTCCGTCGAATGGAGCAATAATCGCAGGGTTTTTTGGTAATCTAATCTCAAAGAGCTGTTTAATTCTTTCAATACCTGTTGCTAACGTTGCATCTGTTCCAGATGCTACTCATCCACTATGGAATGTATTCAAGGTCAATTGTGTAGCAGGCTCTCCGATACTTTGTGCAGCAATAATTCCTACTGGATTTCCAATTTCAACCATCGCTCTTTGAGAGAGGTCGAAACCGTAACATTGTTGACATACACCACTCACCGTATGACAAGTTAGTGGACTTCTCAACTTGAAATAATCTACATCACTATTTACTAGTGCGTCTATACTTACTCTATCTATTACTTCGTTTGCTTTTCCTATAACTGTTCATTTCTCATCTTTTACATCTTCTGCAAGCACTCTACCATAAAGCATCACCTCTAGACTGAGATTGTGTGATTCTATCTCTTGCCTGTCTATAACGATAAATTCATCTGTTCCACAATCATGACTTCTCACAATTACTTCTTGTGATGAGTCACAAAGTTTTCTTGTCAGATATCCAGATTCAGCAGTTCTCAAGGCTGTATCTGCTTTTCCTTTTCTTCACCCATGAGCAGTAATAAAGTACTCAATTGGTGTCAATCCTTCAACGTAACTACGCTTGATAGGCAACTCAATAATTTCACCCAACTGATTCAATACCAATCACTTCATTCCGCTAATCTGAGTTGTATTAGACATAGATCATCTCGCACCAGAGTCTACCATAGAAAAAATATCATCACCTGGTTTTACAATTTCTGCCATACGGTCCTCTATTCTAGACTTGATATCATTCCACACTTGGATGATTAGTCTGTGTTTCTCGTACTCTGAAAGGAATCATTTATAATAATATGCATATATCTTATTTGCTTTTTCATCTCCTATTTTCAACAATTCATCCTTGTCTTGAGGAACTACCATATCCAATACGTTGATAGTAGTCGCAGACAGTGTTGCATAGTGAAATCATAGGTTCTTGACTTGATCGGCCACTCTTACGGTCTCTTCTCTTCCAACCGTATCAAAAATCAAACTTAATATCTTTTTAAGATCTCTTTTTCCAAACGTTTTATTCAAAAATCATAGCTCATCTGGGAGGACATTGTTCAAAATTATCCTACCCACATTCGTTTTGATATGTTCTCCATCCATAGACAAAACGACCTTATCTTTCACTGTGAAATTTCCTGCCTTATACTTCACAAGAACCTTTTCTATGCTAGAAAAATAACCTTTGACTGGAGACTTCTCTAACCATTCCTCTTCTGTGTTGTAGTCTGGATAACGAGCATCGTAGAAATCTGTTAGATAATAGATTCCTAGAACCATATCTTGTGAATGTGTGATTGTTGGCTCTCAAGATGCCGGCACTAGAATATTTTGATCAGCAGCGATCAAATCTCTTGCTTCAGCTTGAGCTTGTTCTGAAATCGGTAGATGGATAGCCATTTGATCTCCATCAAAATCGGCATTAAATGATGGACACACCAACGGATGAAGTCTAATCGTCTTTCCTGGCATTAGTCTGATTCTAAAAGCCTCTATAGAGAGTCTGTGCAATGTAGGAGCACGATTCAGCAAGACATATTTATCCTTAATTACTTCTTGTAGAAACTTCAATGCTACTGGATCTTCATCTTTGATGAGTTTTTCTGCTTGTTTTGGCGTATAAGCAATCTTCTTTTCAATAAGTTTCCCGATAATAAACGGCGTAAACATTCTTACTGCAATATATATAGGGATTCCACACTCATTTAGAGAAAGATTAGGACCTACAGTAATTACAGATCTTCATGAATAATCAACTCTTTTACCCAATAGGTTCTTTCTAAATACTCACTCTTTTCAAGAAAGCATATCTGTGAGTGACTTGAAAACTTTTACTCAAGCTCACTTACGCATAGATCATCCTTTTTCTCCTACAAGAAGATTATTTACTGATTCTTGCAACAGTCTAATTTCATTTTTCTTAACCACATCTGGCATTCCAACCTGAATCATCTTTTTCAATCTGATGTTTCTCATCAAAACACGTCTATAGAAAAGATTTACGTCTGAAGAAGCAAACTTACCTCCTTCCAGTTGCACTACAGGTCTCAAATCTGGTGGGATTACTGGTAGTTTTCTCAACACCATATTTTCTGGCTTCACTCATGACAGAGAAAGATTGATCAGTAACTTGATAAGAGCAAATGCCTTTTTCCTCTTTTCTTTTGATTTTATTGCACCAAACTCTTTCATCTTTGTTTTTATCTGGCTTTCTACATCTATTCCTTTTAGCATATCCAAAATTGCTTCTGGACCAGACTTGAATGTAATTTGTGTGAACTGATTGAAAATGTTTCTATAGTCACTCTCTAATATGGTAGTACCAATATCAACGGTTGCCACAATAGACTTGAGTCTGTTAAATTCTTGCTCTAGTGACTCTAGGTTTTCTTCATATATTTTTGTGATTTCTTTTTCTGAAACCTTCTTTTTTGTTTTTTTCTTAGAAGTCTTTTCCGCAGCTACTCTTTCTAATTCAGCCTTGTAGAGAACCTCTAGCTCTGCTATTTTTTCATCAAACTGTCCTTGAAGCAACTTCTTCACTTCTTCTCTTTCCTCTTCTTTGACCCCTCTTACTACAACATACTTAACAAATGCAAGCACTCTATCAATCTCATGTCCAGACAGATCCAAAAGATGGTGTATTCACCCTGACGTATTGTTTTTGTATCGAGCATGAACTACTGGTGAAGCAAGTTCAATATGTCACATTCTTTCTCTTCTTACCCTAGAAGAAGTTACCTCTACTCAACATCTTTCACAAACAATTCCCTTATATCTTACACCCTTATACTTTCCACAACTACATTCGTAGTTTTTTACAGGTCAGAAAATTGATTCACAAAACAGACCCTTCATTTTAGGCTTACCTGTTCTATAGTTAATAGTATCTGGATTATCTACTGCACCATGTGACCAGGCTTCAATTTGCTCTGGAGATGCCAAGGTTACTTTCAATGCGTCAAAATCTTGTTTACTCATGGACGTCAATAACGGAGGGTAAAAATTCATGTATACTAGCAAATCATAGCTTTTCTTTGTTGATTTTAGACGGACTAATCATCTATTTCACCAAAATCCTTCAACTCTTCTATCACATTCTTCATCATCTCAGTTTTCTCTTTTGCTTCTTTAGTATCTGATGCTACCTCTACTACTTCTTCTTCTTCTGATCATACAGATGCAAGACCTAGGTCTTTTATCTTTTTGATGGTATGCATATGTTGTCTATCTACTTGGTCTTGATTCAATGCCTCTATGCTTTGTCACAATCCTTTAAACAAGTATGTCACATAGTTGAACGATTCTGGTAATCAACCAATCTTTGGCTTCAATCACTTAATGATAGATTCATATGTTTTATTTCTTCCATAGACATCATCAGACTTGATTGTCAGCATCTCCTGTAGAGTGTATACTGCAGAATAAGCTTCTAGCGCCCACACTTCCATCTCTCCAAATCTTTGTCATCCATCTCTTGCTTTACCTCATAGTGGCTGCTGGGTAATCAATGAGTATGGTCAAACAGCCCTTGCGTGTATCTTATCCTCTACCATATGGTTGAGTTTCAGTATATAGAGATATCCAACTGACACGTTTTGCTCATATTTCATTCCTGTTTTTCCATTGTATAGCTCTAGTTTACCATCCAATGGAAGGTTGTGCACACGAGACAACTCTTGAAGGTGCTCAGCTCAGAAACCAGAGAATGAAGGAACCGCAAACTTTACTCCTAATTGTTTAGCAATATATCACAATTGTAGCTCAAAGAGCTGTCAAAGGTTCATACGTGAGATCACTCATAGAGGATTGAAAACAATATCAACTGGCTCACCATCTGCTGTATATGGCATATCCTCTTCTGGCACAACTACTGATATAATTCCCTTATTTCCATGCTTGTTAGCTAGCTTATCTCATACTTCAATTTTTCTCGTCATCGCTATGAAAACCTTAATTTTCTTTCTTACTCAAGCCATGAGATTATCCCCTTTCTTTGAGTCTAGAACAACTACGTCTACTACTTTTCCAGTACTTCCTGACGGCATGTACAATGATGTGTCACGAACGCTCTTAGACTTGTCTCAGAATATTGCCTGAATCAATTTCTCTTCTGGAGAAAGCTCTCACTCACTCTTTGGTGTAATTTTTCCAACCAATATATCTCCTCCTTTCACTTGAGATCATATCCTAATTACTCCATCTGTGTCTAGATTTTGAAGTTTAGTCATCGACACTCATGGGATATCATTCGTTGTTTCTTCTGGTCAAAGCTTAGTATCTGCTACCTCTATCTCATACTCTTCAATTTTCACTGATGTAAGCACATTGTCTTTCACTAGTCTTTCTGAAATAACAATAGCATCCTCAAAGTTATATCCTTCCCATGACATAAATGCCACTTTGATATTTGTTCCAACAGCAAGTTCTCCATCATCTGCTGATGGTCACTCAGCCATCACTTCTCATTTTTTAACCTTTTGTCCCAATGTGACTATCGGTTTCTGATTAATAACAGATTTTTGATTAGATTTTTTGAAAGTAGTGAGATGATACTCCTTGATTCCTTTCTTGTATTTTACTTTTATTCTTTTTCCATCAACATAAATAACCTCACCATCTTCTTCAGCAAGAACTACTGCATGAGTCATCTGTAGGATGTCTTTTTCTAGACCAGTTCCTACGAGTGGAGCTTCATTGTAGAACATAGGCAATCATTGTCTTTGTTGGTTAGATGCTACATTTGCACGCACATCGTAGTTATGATTCACAAACGGAATAAGCGCAGTATTTGCACTGAATATTTGTCCTGGATTGATATCGATATGTGTTATATCATCAGAGTGGAACATCTCCATCTCTGTAAAGTGTCTACCAGCGACACGCTCTGCTGTGATATTATTATACTCATCTGTGCTTGTTGTAGCATCAGCTATATAACATTTTTCATCACGCTCTGGAGAAACTAACTCAATCTCTTCACGGAAAAAAGGTCTTACTTCAATATTTTTCTTTAGTGGCTTGTAAGCAGCTTCTATTGCTTTTGCTGTCTTAGCATCAATATACTGGTCTTGATCTATAATCAATGTTTTCCCTGGCTTTCCATCCTTGCCAAGCTTGTATACTGGTCTTCTCGTAATCCTATTCACCAACTCTTTAGCGTCTGGTGCTACTTCCTGTGTAATAACGAGAGCTGGTGTCTCGAGAAATCCTTCTTCATTTACTGTACAATACAATGCCTGATACAGCACCAATCCAATATTTTGTCATTCAGGTGTTTGAATCGGACAGATACGTCAATAGTGAGATGGATGAACATCACGCACCTCAAACTTAGCAGTTTCCCTCTTCAACCCTCATGGCCCTAAAGCTGTAATTCTTCTTTTATGCTCTATTTCTGACAATGGATTAATTTGATCAAGGAACTGTGACAATTGTGACGTTGCAAAGAAACTCTTCAATGCATTGTCAATAATTTTGAAGTTCACTAGTCTAGTTAGCTTTATTTGTTGTTCTAGATTAAGAATACTTAACTTACCTTTCACACTCTTCACAAACTTTCTCAACACTGGCTGCAAACGAGCAAAAAGCACTTCTCACAATGTTCTGATACGCTTGTTTGCCAAATGATCACTATCATCTAAGTAGTAACCTTTCTTGAGGTTTGCTATATTCATAAGATACTTAATAGCTGCTACTAGATCAACTCCATCGAACACATTCGCTTCGTCTCCATCTAATTGTTTATCAACTCCAAGCTTTGCATTGATCTTACGTCTCGCAATTCTTCCTACAAAAATTCTATCTGGTGAAAGAAATTGTGTCTTGATATAATCTACTGCACTATCAGGATCAACCAACTCACCTGGTCTAAGTTTATTATAGATAAACATTGCAGCACTTTGTGTATCTTCTGTTGTGTCTTTTGCCAAAGTCAAATCTACGTGATCTGTATCATCTTCATCAAAACAATCCATAAAGATTTCTTTGATGCTCTCGTCAGTCTCCATTCCAAAAATCCTCAAAAGTGCAGTAATAGGAAACTTTCTAGATTTGTTTATTCTACCCATGATTTTTCATGTCTTTTCGATGAACATTTCCAACCATGGTCATCTTTGAGGTATTAATTTACACTCATATACCAATCATTTTTTACTATAGAAAATACCATATGATCTTACTACTTGAGAAATTATTACTCTTTCTACTCCGTTGACAATAAACGATCCATACGGAGTCATGAGTGGCATAATACCAATATTTGCACGTTTAGAAAAAAGCACCTTGTTATTTTCTTCATCTGTCAATTTAATTTTTCAGGTGATAATACCTCAGTAGGTCATCTCCTTTCTCTTACAGACATCAGCTGACTCTATTTCTTCTCATACCTTGATGTCAGAAATCGTCACAGACATTTTATCTCCTGCGATATCCTGAATCGGACTAATCGCCGCGAAAAGCTTATGTATATAGTCATCTAGAAACTCTGTATATCATTTCTTTTGTAGAGCGAGCAAATCAGGAAAGAAATCAACTTTTTTTGGTGCTCAAAAGTGAATTCTTTTTTGAGAATGCAGCAAATTACTAGGAACACCGTCTTTGATATTTTCTAGTGATATATAATTAGTTTGATCTCAAGAAGACTTTGCCATAGGTAGTCTTATCCAAATAATAAAAAAAAAGAAAATTCCCAACACTTGCAGGTTAGGATTCTATTCTCTGGTCAATAACGCTTATCAACATCATACGAAACGTAGTAAGCAGCGATAAAAATTTATTAGTAGGCAATCAAATCAATGGATTCTACTCTATACAATGGTTTCTTATTTTCTTCCCATTGGTCTTGAAGGAGTTAATTTCTTTCTTCACTTTCTTCTTCTTCTAGCCAAAACATTCACCCCAGTGGATGATCTCATCTTAGCCCTAAATCAGTGCTTTCTCAATCTTTTACCTGTAGACCATTGATACTGTCTAACTCTTCTCTTTTTTGATGCCATTTGTGGTTAGTACTTAATAAGATAATTAGATGATAGTGCTTTAAAACACCATAAACTATTTGATATATACGATGAATCACAACTCTCTAGCTCTCTGTATAGCTAGTCTCAATCTTTTTTGTTGAGCTACTGTAATTCCTGTGTACTTTCTAGGCTTAATATCTCCAAATCTCGTCATGAACTTCTTTAATAGAGGAACTGCCTTCCATGTCAGATACTCTTCATTAACTCAATCCTTAAAAAGAGTTAATTTTTTCTTCATAGTCCATTCGTCAGATTCAACCAACGACTCTACCTTTTTGGCAGTATCTTCTAGAGATAGATACTCTTGATTTGTCTTCATTGCATAGAAAACACATCTCAACAATTCTTTTTTATATGAGAGCTCTTTTGTGATTTTTGTCACATCAGATGAGTCTATATCTAGGTGATACGATGTTACGAATCACTGATGAAGACCTTTTTTTCTATACATTTCGTAAGCAAACTGAACCAATCACATATCATCAGTTCACTTAATTGATGATGCTCACACCATTTTCTCAATGTCAGCAGACACTCAATCACGAACCTCCTGTGATGTACCTGGGTCAATTACTACTACTAATTCATACATACTCATGAATACTCTATGCTAGAATAATAAAGATTATGAGCTTAAGCCCCTAATACCAATCTAGTGAAACCAGTTATTTTAGATTCACCCACTATATCTTTTACCTTTTTACTACCGTCTCTAATATATGATTGCTCCAAAAGAACAGACTCTCCTAGCTCTTTTTTCACCTTTCCTTCTACTATCTTTTCAATTATATCAGCTGGCTTTCAGCTATCTTTCAGAGACTCAACTGCGGCAGCTTTCACCTTAGCAACTTCATCTTCAGGTATTTCATCAAAACTATAATATGTAGGGGCCATAGCAGCAACCTGCAAAGCCAACTCTTTCATCAGATCCTCATCTCATGACTCATAATACACCAATGAGGCTAGTTTTGCACCAGCATGATTATATGCATATGCTTTTGTTGTTGAAATAGAGACCGTACCTAGAAGTATATTCTCTCCCAACACCAATATGTTCTCACTAACAAGAGCATCAATTTCTGCCTTGATCGCCTCTGACAAGTCATCAGAAGAACCAACATCGCTTTCCTCTTTTTGAAGGATCGCATACACACTATCCACCAACATTTGGAAATCTTCATTCTTAGCAACAAAATCAGTCTCGCAGTGCAAGGTAACTATATAAGCTCTTGATCCATCGAAATACACCTTAACAGCTCACTCGTTGGTTTCTCTATCAGCTTTTTTTGCGGCTTTTGCCATTCATCTTTCTCTAAGAATAGTTTTTGCCTGATCTAAGTCACCTTGTGCCTCTACCAATGCTTTTTTACACTCTCAAAAAGATGCTTTTGTTTGTTCTCTTAGCTGCTTAAGCAAATTCATATCAACCTTCATCTAGTTTCTTTAATGATATGTAAAACACAATCACTCTTATTCTTTTGAAATCCCCATAAACCAACTTCATATTGCATGAAACACACCTAGTGGGCCTCACTGATTTGTTCCAAACTTTTGATTTCGTGCTTGATACACCATATACCACCACACTCAGATCATGAGAACAAATACCAACAATGGAATTAACCTAATAAGCGGCAGGAGAACAAAGACCAACAACAACACTACTAATAGCATCATTACCACTCGTCGACCTATCGCCTGACTTCAATGATATTCTTCATAAGGAGTCAGCTCTTCGCGTTGAATCACAACAATCAACCCCAACATCAAATAACACAGCACCGCCAATTTCACCTCTTTAGATGATGGCACATATACTTCCTGTGTCTGTTGCTTAGGATCTTGTTGCATACACACAAATTATTACGCCTTAAAGATACTATTCATTATAAAGTCTAGACTTTTATAACTCTTCATATTAGCAACCAACAACTTTGACTCATCTCGCCATTGTGAAAAATCAGTTGAACAACACACTACGTTGTCAATCTTCTCCTTCTTTAGCTCATTAAGGAAGTTTGTCAGTCATGCAGCATCAATCACAACAACTAGATCTGGCTTGTGAGTTAATCTTCTCACTCCACCATATACTTGTTGAATCTTAGCAACATCTCTTTTGTACGCAACCTGCTCCTTCTTTGTCATTCTCAGGAAGTCTTCACTATCGATGAATAACAATCTACTATTGAGATCCTTTATTCTTCTCATCAATGTATCAAAATTTGTCAGAAATCATCCTGGCACTTTTTCATTGAGATAGTGAAAACCATAGGCCTCAGATAGCTTTTCAAGCTCTTCTGTGTACATAGACTTATCACAAACCACTAAGATTTGCTTTTTTTCTGCCTTGGCTTCTTTAATTTTTTGCTGGGCTTGCTCTAGTTGTCACTTGATCGCTTCCGGATTAATAACAACAACATTATGTTGGACACCATGCCAAAACTTTCTTGTTTTAGGACTAGCTTCATTTTTCAATGATCCAACATGCAATTGAGCTTCACACAACGCTTCTACAGTTAGTGACATACTCACTTTGATCACACGAGGTAAAGATACAATTGTCTACTACTTCAAATTAACAGTAGCTCAAGCTTCTTCTAGTTTTGCCTTATAAGACTCAATTTCATCGTCAGAAGCATTCTCCTTTAGGATTACTGGAGCGCTTTCTACTTTTTCCTTTGCTTCCTTAAGACCTAGACCAAGAAGTTCTTTTACAACCTTGATGACTGCAATCTTTTGACCTCCAACTTCTGTAAGTTCGATATCACTCGCTCCTCATCCATCAGCATCATCTCATGCTCATCCAGCTCCAGCTCATCATGCTACAACCATAGCGGCAGCAGATACTCCGAACTCTTCTTCTAGTGCTTTAACCAAGCTATTAAGCTCCATTACTGGTAACTCCTTGATCAAATCGATAACCTTTTGTGCTTCTTTTGATAGTTCCATTGTGACACAGACTATTAATATAGATAAATAGATAATATACATATTTGGGCGCTAATTATATTAGCTCTAAGCTCGCTCATTGGAATTACTCAGCCACATCTTCTGCAGCAGGCTCTTCACTAACTTCTTCTTTCACTTCTTCTTTCACTTCTTCTTTCACTTCTTCTTTCACTTCTTCTTTC
>JAHDGZ010000029.1 GCA_020631605.1 bacterium | reverse complement strand
GTGGTGGGTGATACTGGATTCGAACCAGTGACCTCTGCAATGTCAATGCAACGCTCTCGCCAACTGAGCTAATCACCCATATGTACAGCAGGAATAGTCAACCATGGAAAGTTTGCAAGAGTTTCTTGTTCCTACAAAATTCCCAGAAGTAGACAAGAGATGACTTGCAATGTCTAGTTACAATCCTACATTTCGACTATTTATAAAGGAAAGCTCTATGCAAAAAAAACGTATACTACGAGCATGATGAGGAACGGGGTGACATGTTTTTCCTATAATAAATATGATACGTCACATCCAGTCTACATCTCCTGAACAAGTAGAAATGTTTCGAGCATGATTGTCAGGAAGTCTAGAGCAAAGAGAATCTGCGAAGTTAAAAGATCTTCGTTTTCTGACTATTAGCTCAGGAAAGTATCGTAGAGAAAAAAGCCTTTCGGCGATCTTCAAAAATCTCAAAGATATCTTTACTTTAGGGTGGTGATTCTTGTGTTCAATATATTATATAAAGCGTTTCAGGATTGATGTAGTTATGTGCAAGTGAGGCTATGTCGCACTACCAGTCGTGTGTGCAGCTTATATTACACGCACCCGCATGGTTGTGCACGAATCAGACACTCATTTCGGGTTAACCAATCGTGTGGCAAAGAGATTTGCATCAGATATCTTCACTGCATTCCCTTGACTACACCCACAGGAGAAAGTTGTCGGACAGTTATTGAGTGATTTGCTGGTGCAAGATTCTACAAGAGAAGATCTAGAAATGTTGCTCTGAACCCAAACAGATAAAAATAAAACTCATGTCTTTGTTTCTTGATGATCTCAGTGATCTCGTTCATTGTATCAAGCACTAGCTGAGCTGCTTCATGAAGATGAGGCATACAATGATTTTCATTTTGTTGTGATTTGTGGTATTCTCAATAAGGATTTTGCTTGATTTGCTTGATTAGAAAATGTTTCCGTATTGGAATTTGTAAACCAACAGGAGCTCTCCATGCTTCTCAAGCATAGCGATATCTGAATTGCTCGCGCGGGAACAACCTTCTTGGCAGAACAAAAGCTTCGAGGTCTCAAGCTTTTGATGGTGCCTATACCTCGAACTCATGACCAATACGACAATGCTGAATATTATGTCCAAAAATTTGATGATATACACATACCTCAAGACAAGAATCTAAAAGCTAATCTGGCAAAACATCTACTCAGGCATCGTAACTTTCACAAAAAGCTTATTGATGCTGATAGGCTCGCATTGGTTAGATCTCCCAAAGAGGAGGTGTCCAAAAGTCTTTTATATACTAACTAAAACGCTATGAGGCGTTTTTTTCTTTTCTTCATTTTTTTCCTACTTTTTTCTGCGTCTGTTGATGCTAGACTAAGAGTGAGTGAAGTCTATTTTGATTGATCGGATGAGCGGATTGAGGTGGTGAATACTTGATGATTGATTGCCGGTGAGCTACTGATTCACTGAGTAAAGAGTAGCCAACTGACGCTTCCTATCTCTTGGTGAACAGGAGCAGTCTATGTGTTGTGAGATAAGTTGGAAATGGTAGATATTGATAACAACAGTATGGTTAGAGACCTCTGATTGAGTATCAGTGACACAAAAGAAATTGCTATCAAGCTCTATCTAAATGATCAGTTACAAGATGAAGTTTTTATTCCAAAAGAAAGCGTCGATGATGCTAACAATAACAAGACCTCATTCGAATACACAAGAGAAGCATCATGACTGTCTGTACGAAAAGAAGCGCAGTGGGCAAGTGGTGTATCAACATGATACATTGCAACACCAGGAATCGTTAGTTGGGAAGTATATGAGGCAGTTGTGGAAGAAAGTGATGAGCAGGCTTTGTCGTGAGACATTGTTGTAGATATGCCAGATGAAGCAGATGAGAGCTTTACTGGCTGACTACATTCTGGAGAAGTGGATAATACTGTAGAAGAGATGCCTATGGAGGAGCCTAATGCATTCACGTGAAGTATCGCAACCTGATCAACAGATGAGGTAATAAGTGAGGCAGACAGTGAAACATGATGAATCGATATGTCAGAGGATGAAATGTGTCAGCTAGGAAGTTGAATAGTTGGGTTGTCTGAGGTTTTTCTAGGAAGTGATACTATGAGTCCCTATATTGAGCTATTGATATATAGTTGATATGCCTGACCCATCACTATCAGTTGATCAGGTGTAGTTCATGACATAGTGGTCGAAACAAACGAGAATGTTGACACAACAAAGCGTTTAGTAGTAGCTTCTACATCGACAGGATTAGAAAAATTAGAAAATCTTTACCTAACTGATATAGGACAGTTATCAAGCGGCGAAATTAGGATTAGTGGACAAAGTGGACAGGTTTTGGACAATGTGTGGTTAACGAATGAGATAGGCTACTCTACATACTACTTTTCAGAGAATATTGATGAGTGTCGGAGGTCTTCGTTGAAACATCACCAACCAACTCCATGATTTAACGAATTGCTCTTAGAGTATGTAGATGTTTCGCCAACAATAATTGAACAGAATTTTATAGAGAAGTTAGATTGTCCAATCGAGATTGAGCCAGAAGAGATAGTTATCATAACCTGAGCGATATGTGAGAAAGGAGAAGAGCAGCTAGCTATAGATGTCTCTATAAGATGAATAGTGGCGGCGCCTTTATCGTGATTAGAGTCAATTGCGCTACGTCTTGATCGTGGTGATCAGATGTTGGATCTTGATTGATATTACCTACAGAAGTGATCCACAAAACGCTATTTGCATGGTGAGTTAGAAAGATGAATAGAGGTAGATTTGTATCAAAATTTTTGATTTCCGAACACAAAAGATGCATGTGTTACCATACATGAACCACAGGGCTGAGTGTTGGATGATATCTGTTATACGACAGACCAAGTAGGTGGGTTCAGGAAACGGGAGTTGGGAGTAGATGAAGATGAATGATGACTGAATGGGACGATCAACGTAGCTAATCATGAAGTTGAAATAGAGTATATAGATTATGATCCTGGATGAACAGATGTAGACAATGAGCGCATTACTCTCAATAACCTCACGGACAACATCTATGAAGAAAGACAGCTGCGATTGCAGGTTGGAGAGAGATCGTCTAAAATATATATTCCATTGTGATTATCATGAAATAGCGATCAGACATATGTGGGTAATTTTAGATTTCCCAATACAGATACCTGTGTGCTTTTGATGTTCGAGCAAGATGTGTTAGATGTATATTGCTATGATGTTCCCCTTGTGGGTAAAGCAACGAGTGCAGCATCTTTGCAGAAAGAAAAAAAGATAGAGCACCCTGATATATCTGTGGAAATATCAGGTATAGATTATGATCCAGTAGGTAATGACACACATCGCGAGACAATTACGCTAACCTATCAAGAGTGAGCTGAAAAGTTTATATCAATGGATGAATTTAGATTGTTGGTATGAGATAGAATGAAGACTCTACCGGTAACATTAGAACGTTGAAGAGCCATAGACATTACCAAGACCTTTGGTTTTCCCAATACAAAAGTTTCTTGTGTGACGCTACTACATGGGGATAAGGCATATGATTACTATTGTTATGATCCATGAGAAAAAGAAGACAAAGAGGAGAAAGAGCAAAAGTCTCAAGCAGAAGAAAGTATTGATGTGGTAGAAAAAAGAAAGATTCAACAACCTGCTATCACCATAAAAGATATCGTGTTTGATCCAGTAGGAGTAGATGAGTGACAAGAGTCAATTACATTGTGAGTATCTTCATGAGTGGATCTTTATCTCACAGGCTTACATCTCTTGGTCAATGAGACAAAAAAAACGTTTTCTGACAAGAGGCAGACTAATCAGTCCGGGTCAGTGATTGTTTCATGAACATTTAGGTTTCCCAATGCTTGAGCATGTGTTACGCTATTACGACACGATGTGCAGTTGGATATGAAGTGTTATGGTGAAGCGTTGCGTACCTTATGATTAGAGGAGGAATATGTTTTTGGTGATCTACAGATACTGAGTGTTGAGTATGATCCACAGGGAAACGACTATGGCCGTGAATCTCTTACATTGCTCTATTCATGAGATAATGATCTAGATCTAGATGAGGTTTCTCTTTTGGTGAATTGATTCACTCGTCCATTAAGGGGAGTTTTGGTTGATGGAGTAGTCACTAGCTTGCAGTGAAATTACCGTTTCCCCAATGATGGATGATGTATAGTGATCAATTATAGAGACCAAGAAGTCTCTTCTCTATGTTATTGAAAAGAAGAAGAAGATGACTCTCTAGAGCAAGTGTCAGCATGGTCGGGTAGTATTGTTATAGAGAAACTACTAGTAGACCCACCTGGTGCAGACCTAGATAATGAATTGATTAGTTTTGATGTTTGGACAGAGTTGGAAGTATCGGAATTAGTCTTTGTGAGCAAAGGAAAGAGATATGATGTAGTTGAATGGAGACAGTGATTTAGTAGTAGTTATGAGGTAAGTGATGCATTTAATTTTCCTAACCGCATCTGATGTGTATCGTTTGAGTATAGGGGCGTGGAGGTCCATCGTCATTGCTACTCAGCCACCCCAGCAGGTGCAGATCTTACTAAACATCAAGTTCGACTTGAGGATTTGTCAGAGGATTCATTGGCTCTACTCAATACTCTCTCTATCCAGCAAAGCAACGGGGAGGTGTGCGTATCTCTTCGCTGAAGACAAATTACGTGTAAAGTGCTAGGATCGTCAAAAAAACTACTCCCTTCACAAGATAAGTTCTACAAAAGCTATATAGATGCTTTACATAGTTACTTGTCCTATAGACGACCGCTCATCTACTATGAAACAGATGTGAGGCAGTATAGAGAAGTATATTGGCAAGCAGAAAGGGGCTTGAATAGTTCTGAGCATGTCAAGCTAAGAGAAAAAGTATATGATGCTAGAGATTTTTCGCTTATTATTGCTGATCAATTGGTAGAGTCTTATTACGATCGGTTGACACAGTGATTAGAAAATCTATTACTAGAGTCATAGGTAAGTGTTTCTTCAGCTTGGTAGTGAAATATAGTGATATGCAAAAAGCTTATGTAAAATGATATTATGGATACAAAAATCTATGAGATGAGTTGCTCTTGATTGGAGTCTTGGATTACATCAAAAACAATCTAGATATACAAGAGTTGCAGATCGAAGTGAAGGACAAAGAGCGAGCGAGGGAGCGACAAGAGAATAATGTGCAACATTTCCCTCAGTGAATGTCGATCAGTCGGGTATCTACACCAAGCATGCTATGAAAAATAACTCATATGTGTAAAAGTCTCTTTGGTTTTTTTCCTCTACTGATCTTATGATGAGGTGAGGTAGTAAACACCACAGCCAAATTTCCACACAACGGTGTTAATTATTTATTAATGTATCTTGGGAATATAGCTCGTCAAAACTATATGTTGTTGTGATGAATTCACACTCAAGGTAAAAATGACCAACTAGCAAAAGCAATTATCTCCCAGGCTAAAAAAATAGTAGTACGTGAGGAGTGATCGTATGAACAAGCAAAAATATGGAATAATAATGTGACACTCTATCAAGATTTTGCAAAACAGCTAATCGTTGACGTGTATCAATCATCACAGAGTACTTTCAAAAAAGAGAATTATATCCTGATTAATGTCCACCCCAGCAAGATTGGAGAGAAGACACGACAGGCTATAAATCAATTCCTACAAAAGAATCAAGGAAAGGAAGTTTATTTTGTTCCATGTGACATGGATCATGACATGAGTTTTTATGAGGAAGTTTTAAAACGTTACCCACACCGAAGGCTCTTCGACCGAACATTGCACAATATAAATGAGGTGGTTCGTTTCTTTGCACAGGCATCTGGAGCTCGAGGGATGAGGTTACATTTCTTGTTATTGTGTAAAGAGTGCGCTATTCCATTTGAAACTATTGTCTATCATCCCAAAGTGAAAAAAGTTTTATGAATAGAAAGCTAGTTTATTGTGTCTGCAGTCATGAACTATAGTGTTGTAATCCCTAGCAATAGGATCTTATCTCAAATTCTGCCACTTCTTGGTGATATAATGGCGCAAAGTGTCTTACCTGAAGAGATTGTTATTGTAGTAGACAAAAAAATTTCTCTTACAGAGAAAGAAGAATATCAAAAAGAGTGTGGAAAACTAATATCTAGTGGGGTGTCTTGTAGGCTTATTAATCATCATGATGATGATTTCATTCCAGGTAAATGAGCAGCATATGTGAGAAATATATGAATAGCAGCTGTGTCTGGTGATTACGTATTGGGAATTGATGACGACAATAGCTTTGATGAGCATTTTGTTGATGAGTTATGGAAAAACACTCAATTGATAGAGTCTGATATAAGAGAAAGTAATGTAGTGTTGGTTCCAACAGAGCTCTATAGAGAAACAGATGTTGTTCGTTCCCAATGATATAGGAGATTTTTTCCGCGACTATGACGAGCTGTTCCATCATTCTTGCCAAAAGATAAAGAGAGGGAACAGATTGCTTTCTGTAGCTCAAACTGTTTTCGATGACCAACCGATTTGCTTAGATGTAATCCATTTCCTGAGGCGTACCGTTTTGTTTATGAAGATTTCGCTCGAAGTAGCTGATTGATAAGGTGATGATGATTGTTATATGTCGTTTCTTCCGCAGTAACACGTCATATGATGAGAGATAAGACGGCATTAGAAGAGTCATATATAGCTACCAAAGACTATGCTTATCTGAAGTGAAGGAATAGGGTGTGGCGATTAAGGTCTATGCACAAAAGAAATCACCTCCCCTATTTTTTATGCGGACTGTGGCTCCACACTGCGTCACTAGTACTAAAAATAGTTTTCTATGCTAAGTGGAG
Organism: bacterium; assembly: GCA_020631605.1. GTDB lineage: Bacteria > Patescibacteriota > Gracilibacteria > Absconditabacterales > Absconditicoccaceae > JAHDGZ01. The sequence continues at coordinate 8,034 of JAHDGZ010000029.1, read as the reverse complement.
AGACAAGTGGTGACTCATCAAAAGTATTATGCATTGAACTGTTGATTGAATTAGTGCAAAGAAGGAGATCTTTGATGCGAAAAGAGAATTTCCTAGGAAGAAATAGTATCTACATTGAAAGAGTCATAGAACTAGAAAAGATACAATAGTTTATTTCTCAAGAGCTATGTATCTTTTTTACTTTTTCCGATCTATAGGGGTTATTACTTTAACTCATGGTAAGTGAGTCAGTCTTTTTTTGATGTCACTTGTTGCCTGCATCTGATTGTCCTGTCGTGTTATACAAAAAAAAGGCATAGTCTCACTATTGATGGATCTGTTGGTCTTTAGTCTAAGTAGTCTAGTGGTGTTTTTTGTAGTCACAAACATGGAGCAGAGATATCTTGATGGAGTCATATTTGAGAGTTGAGATATAGCTGTAAGTGGAGTGATTGTGTCAAGATCGGATGCAGAAACCTATGAAATCAAGGTTAGAGATACTGCTATGAGGCTTAAGTCTATGAATCATTATGAGCTATGAGACAATGTCTGGGTAACGTGAAATTATGTGTCATGATTGACATGATCGACACGACTAGACTCTGCTTATGTGCATACATATCAAGAGTTGTCTGAAGATTTGAGAAAACTTGCAGTAAAGTTGACAAAGCGAGAGTTTGACTACTCCTTACGATTAAAGATGAAGTGATTATATGGAGTAGTGTACGAAAAATCTAGTATACTGCAGGAACACAAATCATCAAAGATTCGCTACTCAGTACGTATGTGGGTGCAGAAAAGTTTGTTTCAGTATCGAGATACTCCTCAGGCGCCTTCCTTGTTGTTAGGGATGTTGTTATGAGATAGGTCTGGTCTTACGTCTGAAGAGTATGCGTCCTTTATTGACAGTGGGCTTGTTCATATTGTGGCAGTAAGTGGTTGAAATATTGTGATGATAGTGGTATTCTTGTCTGCAGCGCTCTTCTTCTTCCCCTTTTATATAAGGCTAGCGATTATTCTTTGAGTTGTTTTGTTTTTTTCTTGGGTGGTTGGATCGGATAGCAGTGTGTTAAGAGCAACGATTATGGGCGTGCTAAGTATCTATAGTCTACTGAGATGAAGAGTAGTGCAGACGAAAAGGTTGCTAGCAATTGCTGCAGTGTTGATGTTGTTGTATAATCCATGGTTTCTCTTGTATGATATAGGTTTTGTTTTTTCTTTTGCTGCAGTGGTGGGTTTAATAAAGAGTTCTCGTTATAGGTATAAGAAGAAGCTAACAGGATTGAGTTCAATACTGCCAGCAATACGAGATAGTTATGTGTTGCCAACCTTGTGAGCGAGTATATGAGTATTTCCTTTTTTGTTGTTTTTTACTGACTCGTTTAACCTTTTGTCACTATGAGCAAATATCCTAGTAGCTCCGCTAGTCCCTTTGTTGATGATTATCGGAAGTTCTATAGTAGTTGCAGGTGATTGGTGATGAGTCTTAGAGGGAGTATGAGTTTTTCTGGTGTCACTTGTCTATAAGATTTCAGATATCACAGTTGAGTATGGGGTCTTTGTGGGTGTGTGAAATAATGTGTATATGATTCTACTCTTGTTGGTGTGGTCTCTACGAATGATCTTAGAAAAAGAGAATAAGACTATCTAGAGAGGGCAAAGAGAGGGTTGCTATAGACAAGGAGACATATTATATATAAATTTCATGAAATATCGTAGAAAAACACGTCACAAAAGAGTGGGGCTTTCGTCCATATCAGTAGCAGGCACTCCCTGTCTAAGTTCTGGTATAAGGCTTACGGTTAGAGTAGTATGGCGCTACTTGAGATTGTCCACGTATGTTTGCGGATAATGTCAAGGTATAGTGTCGCTGTCTAGCCAAAAGCATTTGCATCAACTTAGGCAATGGATATGACTTACCCTGTTACTTGTGTGGATACACAGGGAATATTGTGGTCGTTGGTTTTATCCAGACGGTCATGCGAGAAATTATAGTTTCTCAAAACCTATCTTTTTACTTATTATTTGTTAGGTACACATGACACATTTATTAAAAAAGGTTGCTAGCGGAGTTGTTGCTATGGCAGTAGTGGCTACTTCAGCAATTAACCTAGGTACTGTTGCAAGTGCTCAATTCGTAAGCGCAGAATTTACTGACGCATTCGAATGGCTTTCTGACAACGGTATTACTTCTATGCCTACTGAACAGGCATATTCTCCTTTTGTAGCAACTAACAGAGAGCAGGGAACTACTCTTATCGTTAGAGCTCTTGAGGTGATTGAAAACCAATGTAACGTAGATCTTCTTACTATGGATCCTAACGCTTCATGTGGATTCGGTGATGCAGCTAGCATCGACGGAACTCTTGTTGCACCAGTTAACGATGCATGTAATTATGGTCTTGTTAATGGTTACAACGGTAACTTCTGGCCTACTCAACTTATGAGCAGAGCTCAAGTTATGACAGTTCTTGGTAGAGCAATGTACGGTCAACAGACTGAACCTGCTCAATACTGGACTAACTACTATTCTCTTTTGAATGCTGATGGTATCTTCACTGTAGAAAATGCTAACGCAAACATCATGAGATACGAACTTGGTCTTGTTCTTCACAGAATCGCTATGAGCGAATGTGGAACAGCTACTGATGATGGAGGAGATGATCTCGATGATATCCTTTGTCAGCTTCTAGGAACATGTGATGACACACCTACTGATCCTGTAGATCCTGTAGATCCTGTAGAACCTACAGATCCTACACCTACTACACCAACACCTACTGTTGGAGGTAACCTACAAGTATCTGTAAGTGCTTCTTCACCTGCATCTATGGATGTACCTGAGAACGCTATTGTACACGCAGCTTCTTATGACTTCACAGCTGGTACTGATGGTACTGCTAAAGTATACAGTATGACTGTATCACTAGTTGGTCTTAACAACTCTTGTACTCTAGATTCTGTTGCTGCATTTAACAGCGCTGGAAGAATAACAAACGCTAGATCATTCAATAGTGATGATGAAGCTACTCTTTCTTTCATCGGTGGTATTGATGTTGCTGCTGGTTCTACAGAGACTATCCACCTAGTGGTAGACACATTGGATGACTCTTGTCTTCCTGGTGATGCACAAAGTACTCAATTTGCTTTCGACATTGTTGAAGTAAACGCAAATGCTGGACTAGTGTATAACTCTACTCTAACAGCTACTCACGAAATCTTGAACGTTACAGCTGCTCAGTTGACTATCAAAGATGATGGAACACCTGCAGATGTTAATGTTGGAGACATGGGAGCTGAAATTGCTAACTTCTCACTAGAAGGAGACAGCGACAACGATATCGAAGTTCACTCAATTACTTTGAGAGACGACGAATCAATAGCAGACAACGCATTCGCTAACTTCGAGCTACGATGTGATAATGACATGGTTGGATCATTGGATTACACAATGAACGGTTATGTTACTATTAACTTCGATACACCTCTTCTTGTACAAGAAGACGAAGATGTTGATTGTGAGTTGGTTGCTGATGTTGTAGCTGAACCAAATGAATACTTCAGATTCTACCTAGATGACACTCTAGATGTTGTTGCTACTGATGTAGACTTCAACGACTCAGGTGTTGGTATCATTAATCAATATGATGTAACTGATACTAGTCTTGTTCTTATTGAAGCAGGAGATATCTCTATCTCTAAGATCAATATCATGAACGACCAAGTAAGAACTGATTATGATGACGCTATCATAGCTGAATTCGACATCACTTCAGCTGCTGGTCAGCCAGTAGAATGGAGAGACGTTGCATTTAGAATTATTGATGACGGAACAACAAATATCTGTACTTACCTAGAAGCATCAGAATTTGAGCTATGGGATGAAGATACAGGATCAAGATACTCTCTTGATGTAGATAACTGTGATGGTGACATGATCATTTCTGATGATGATGTAAGTATCATTCTTGATGAAGGAACAAAGAGCTTCACATTGAGAGCTTCTACACTTGATGCTACTGGTATTGCTGGTAACGAATTCAATGTAGAATGGAATAGATCAAACAACGACTTCAGAGAACTATCTGATGACGAACAAATTACAGACATCACGCCATCAAATATCACATGGCAAGCAGTTGAAATTGTTGATTCTGGACTAACATTGACAGTACTTCCTATGGGATCTGTTAATGCAGTAGTAGGATACCAAGATCTTGAAGTTCTTGATTTCGAACTAGAAGCTGAAGACTACAATGCAGTTGAAGCAGACGAAATTCGAGTGAAAGGAACTCTAATCAATGGTTCTTCTAGTTCTGACTACGATGTATATGTTGACGCTGACTCAGTATTTGCTGCTGGTGACGTATTGACAATCAACATCATGAACGGATCTGCTACAGTTGAAACAGCTACATTGACAATTGCTTCTCCTACTAGTGTGCAAGCACAGTTGGCTACAGTAATTGCTGGAATGACAAATGCTAGTGCAACAAACTCAACTTCAAACATTGACGTAACTCTAACAAGCTCAGCTTACTCTCTAGATATCACTAATACTGGTGCTGGAAACGCTGCTGCTGTTCCTGGTGCTGTAAGCACTGCTGGAGTAGTTACTGAAGATGAAATTGCTGCTGTATACCTATACAGAGTAGAAGATGATGGTACATTGACACTTCTTGACTCAGAGTCAGACATTGTTAATGGAATCGTTGAATTCGATAACCTAGGAGAAATCCTAGATGCTGATGAAGATGTTGAATACTCAGTACTAGTAGATCTAGTAGATGACACAAACAACTCTGGAATGATGTTCAGATTCGAAGTATATGCAGTAGATGCAGACGACGATCAGAACGACTCAGTATTCGTAGCTCAAGACACTGATCAAGATACTATTCTTGAAGTTGCTGCTCTTTCTACAAGAATCGTAACTATCTCAAGCGTAGGTTCATTGACTGCTATTACAGATAGTAGTGACGTTGAAGTAAGCGTTGCTGAACTAGTACTAGGAGGAACTTACTCTGATATTGTTGCTGCATTCGAAATGACAGCTACTGATGAAGACATTATGATCAACGATCTTGTAATTACAGCTGCAGGTGGTAACCCAACATTGGCATCACACGTATCTGAACTACAAATCTACGACGAAAACATGAATCTTATCGATTCAGAATCAGTTACAGATGACACAGTAGAGTTCGATAACATCAACTACACTGTTCTTCAAGGAACTGAAACACTATACATTGTTGCTAAGGCACAACTTATCGGATACGGTAATCCTGGAGTTCAAAGTACACCTTTGACACTTACATTGGATATCGTAGACGCTGATGGAGTTGATAGTGGAGATCCAATTACAGCTGCAGGTGATGCTTCTGTAACTCCTTCACAAAGCTTCTCTGTTGTACCTGTTCTAGTTACTAACGTAGCTGCTGCTTCTACTACTTGTAGTCAGTTGGCAGTTGGTTCAACAGTTGCTAGAGTTAACGTAACAGCACTAAACTCAAACAACACTACTGTACTTGCTCCTGGAAACAACTTAGACACAGTTCTAAACCAGTTGAAGTTCAGAGTATACCCTACAGCTATCGATATGGCTTTGACTACTTTCAGTCTAGAAAGAGTTAACCCAATTGATCCTGCAACTAACAGCTTGCCTGGAACAGTTACAAATATCGGTGGAGTTGATTATGTAGTATTTGATCTAAGCCTACTAGGTTGGGATACAGATAACGCAGAAGTTAACGGAACTGTTGAGTATAGAGTAAGAGTAGACGCTTTCGGTGATCTTACTCCTCTAGATGGTGATGACTCTAAGATCTCACTAGAACTAGATGAAACATCAGCTGACTCTGTAGTATACATGTCAGATGATGCTGGAGCTGCTCCAATTAACTACATATTGGGTAGTGACATAGCATTCGGTACTTGTGCTCAATAATATCCCTAGGGATTGTATTGAATAACAATGACAAGAAAGGCCCTCTTCGGAGGGTTTTTTCTTTTTTGTTAAAAAAACAACAAAAAAGTTGACAAATTAAAATTATGGGATTATACTTATTTCTGTTAGTAACAAATATTTATATGACCTAACTCAACAAAAATGAAAAAAGTATTAGCTGCACTCTCATGTTTAATGCTTCTTAATCTGGCTGTAGGTATACAAGCATCTGCAGATATCGACGGAGACTCTGTGATTGATTCTGTTGATCTATGTGCTTGAACAAGCGAAAAAGATTTCATGAGCTCAAAGGTAAGAGAAAACGGTTGTGCTGATGTAGATGGAGATCAACGTTTCCCTGGACTACCAGAAAGTCATCAACTCTATGATGCTGATGATAGAAACTGATGTATCCCCAACAGATCAAATAGTGCATGTAAAACAAACGATACAGATGGAGATGGCTACAAAAATAGTGAAGATGGGTGGAAATATAATCCTTGTAGACCGAATAAGAACTCTATAGCATGTAAAAATCATAAGAATCAGGTAAATCAAGAAGCAATTGTAGACGAATGACTCAGATACATCAATCCATATAAAGCGCTGAAAGCAAAGAAGGTGCAAGTATCTAAGCCAACTAAATCTGAGCCAAACAACTCTGATCTATTCAATACACAGCAAGTAGAAGTAAAAGAAGAAGTAGATACATCAGACTATATTACTAATGCTGAAGCATTGAAAGTAATCAGATTGTTTGAAAGATCATCAAATCAACACCAAGCACCATCACTACAAGCTAGTGCATCACAGCTCTATAGAGGTATGGTTGTAACAGATGGACAGTCAGATTTTAGTTACTACAACACAGTAGTAGCAATACTAAACATCTTGGAACACAATGATATTATCAACGATCGAGACAAGAACTATATGCCTAGTGATGCACTCAAAGAATCAATGATCAAAGAAGAGGCATTTGTACAGATCATGAGTAAGGTATCTAGCTTTGTAGCTGCGACAAGAGCATAGAAAGGTAAGACTAAAAACACACATATAAAAAAAGAGCTAACTACTTAGCTCTTTTTTTCTTTTTTAGAGGGTTTGAGTAGATTAAGCAACTTTTCTGAGAGTGGAAGTGATGCAGACTTGAGTACTTCGATAGCTTCTCTCAATGGCGCATCAATTTCTGCAATCTTAGCATAGATACCATCATCTCAGTCAAATCCATTCTTCCAGAATGGAGTAAGGAGATGTTGTGAAAGTTCATGATCTCATGCCTCTATCTCAGCGATCAGACGAGGGTTTGGGTCGAGCACTACAGCTGGGATCTGTCTCCCATGCTTGGCTTCAACTACCTCATGTACAACAAAGGTATCCATATCAACTCACAGCGTTGCTATATAATCTGCCAAGTACGCATTATAGTATTCTAGTGATACATATATTTTTCATGGAGCTCATGCTGACTCCAAACGAGCAGAAACGTTCACATATTCACCAATCACGTCAAGATCCCTTAGTTTCTTTCCTAATTGACCTGTACCAGCTCTTCCATCGGCAATTCATAGTCTAGCTTGAAATGGTCATCAAAACTCAGCAAAATGTTTTTCCATAAACCACGCAGAGGCAGAACTCGCATCATACAGGTTGATAAGTTCTTCCTTGAGTGCCTCTGGATCATCATCATCCAGTAGCATACCAGAAGCAGCCATATATCAATCACCAATAGTTTTCACTGGAGAGACTCAAAATGCCTCACAGATGATATCCAGTAGTTTGTATTTGAGATCGAGAATATGAAGCATCTTTTCCGTACCTTCATCGATACCAAGATCTTTTCTGATGCTTTGTGCAAAGACATCAAATCATTTCATATCCAAAAATGCTGTTCCGATGGACTTGTGGAAACGCGGCTGTATTTTTCCTCAGCTTTCAATCATTTTCTCTACTACCTTTTCACCATAACTAGCTACCAGTAGTGTATGTACTAGCTCTCTTGCTTTATCTTTCTCTCCCTTCTGTCTCCAGAATAGTCCTGCCATCAAAAAGATGAGTCATGCTCATGCTGATACCAACCAGATGATAAACTGTCTATTTTCTGC
>JAHDGZ010000028.1 GCA_020631605.1 bacterium | reverse complement strand
ACCACTTCCCGGAACGATTGGAGCACTCATCATAAGATCCTCAGCTTTCTTAAACCAAGACTTTGTCAGGTTGTCTATATATGAGTTACCACTTCCTGAGGAGATGGTTAGCTTGATAAGCAATCGCATACCAAAAAGAGTAAACAACATGATAATAATCTGACTCAAGTTGTCTGCAATTCATCCGTCATTGGAAGATCCGTTCACTGGTCACTTTGAGGTGAGTGTCGTATTTGCAAAGACACAGACCTCTTGCCCATTATCACCTACTGTACTAGTACACTCGATTCATAGTCCCTCTAGCTGTGAGTTGTCTCCTGTTTTCATCACATTCCATACTGCAGTCAAAAAGATAAGCAGCACTGAAAGTACCATAACCACCTTCACTGGGACAAAAATCAATTGAATAAACGACTTGAAACTAAAATTATCTGGCAGTGAATCACCCTTTATTGCTCATCATCGTTTCAATCACCACATCAAAAAGAACAGTGGAGCTAAGGCAAGCAACATTCGCAAGAATCATAATCTCATGACATTGATAATCACAAGTATGAGCAACGCAAAAGCATACATCACAATCACTCAGAGATCCAGAAATACGTCTATAAACATAGCTTCACAAGTATTGATAGGTCATGCATCTGGGTTAGCTCTAATCACTCACAAGATTGATGCTCACATATAAATGAGTGGTCAGCTCAACGTCTTGTTGCTTGGGAGGAAAAAATCTCTCATTGCTTCATCATCAGCTGGCTCCAAATCATCACCATTGATGATATATTGCTCCTCTGACGTACTGGCATTCAGATCGAATATATATTTTTTTGATTGTTGCAAATTCGCATATGCAGAGCGTGATTGTCCAGCAAAATTCTCATCCTGAGATATGAACAGACTAGGCAAGGAACCTACTGATGCTGTTAGTACGGTAGAGATATCTACCACAGCCAACACAATCCATCGACTTGCTTGAATCAGTATTCCTGCCACTAACAATCCTACTATTTTTTTACTAATAGCGCCTATTCCGTCATCTGATGAGAAATAACTCTTGAAAATCACATACAAGAGAAAGAATCAAAGAGCAAAATTGGCAAAGTTTCTCATGATATTGTGCACCTTGTAGAGGTAGACATCAAGATGAAATATACCTCCGACCACAAAATCATTGGTCATCAGCTTACCTGCGATCACAGCAAATCATGCTCGTGCTCGAGACAAGAAGACAAGTATCTCGTTTACTGTCTTGGCAGACTCCGTGCATTCCAATCATGATTGAGCAAAAGATGGACTGACAAAGAGTGTCAATACTCACGCTACTACCACTAGTCTTTTGATTCGTTTTCGACTCATTCTCTTTGCCAAATAAAACATTAGTTATTTTCGTTCTTATCTCCCTCTGGTTTTGGATCAGCATTTCAAGCAGCTCCTTCACTTGCATCTTCTACATTACTCTTATCACTTTCTTTAACTGCTGGTTCTTCTTTGTTTTTCTCTTCTATTTGAGGATCCTTCTTTTCAGCTGCTGCATCTTCTACTATTTTTTCTGCATTTTCTGTTACTTCGGATGCTGTAGCCTCAACAAATTTACCGTCAGCACCTCCTACATACTTCTTCTTTTTACCTCATTCTTCAACCTCAATCTCTAACTTATCTATTTTTTCCTTTAGTTTTTTTATCTTTTCTTCATCTTCTCCCAATGACTCTATTTCATCATTGATAGCCTTATTTACTTCATCTAATGACTTCTTTTTACCTAGGCTTTCTGTCATCTTTTCTTTGCTCATCTCAGACAGTTTTGTGCTCGATGATACAGGTCCTTTTCTCTTCTTAACATCAACTATCTTAGCTTGATCCGTTGTCTCTACTAATTCCTTCCCATCTAGCACATAGTACTTACCTGCTATCTCTACTGCTTTTTCGCTGAGGATCGTCGACCATCAATTACTATTTCGTTTTGTTCGTCTTTCTGCACCTCTCGGCAATCATAGCTCACCATATTCTTCTATCTCACCGAGTACGTTGTTGATCGCCGTCTCTTTTTCTCCGTTATCATATGATATTGTTCTGATTTCCCCATCCGCTCATCTCACCTTAATCTCATCATCATTAACTAGTTGAGCTATCTCTGATGCAAGATCTGATTGAGCTAAGAAATCTGTCTTCTTACTTGCTATGTCACCATCCTTGGCAACACCAGCTCTTGCTGAGTCGTTAAGTGTTGCTCACTTAGTTTGTCAGAAATGATTATATGTTGCTTCTTTTTCGTTCTCGTCTACTTTTTTGTCACTTGTCATCTCCGAAATTGCAGCATTTTCCTCTCTTAATAATTTGTCTTGGTATCCACCGACTGCTGTTCACAGCAATCATCTCCTATCATTAGGATTAGCATTGAATGCAGTTCATAAACCAACCTTTCATCAACCTGGCACTGGTACAACTGGAAGAGATGTAGCGAACGATTTTGCTTGTTTCTCTCGAGCTCAGACCTTTTCCTTCATCGCACTTCGACTCTTGAGTGCAGTGAAATATAGCATCCACATCATCCCTATTGCAACAAGATTAATGAATATATAAGCAAAGAAATCTCGGAACATAGAGCCACCATAAAACTTATCTGGTTTTTTGAAATGTAACTCATTGTTTGTTGGAGGTAGCTTGTAGATAGTCACATTGGCCTCATCTATTTTTTCGATATCAAAAGCTCATCGAAATTTCTCACTCTCCTCTACATTTGCTGGACTCATCACCTCTGTAGTCAACGTTAGGAATACCAAGCTCATACTCAGCGCAAACACTACGATCACTGGCATAAAAATTGCAGAAACCAATCAGGAAATACTATCTCTGTCTTTTCATAAAATATCAAAGTCTAATCAAAAGGCCCGCTTGATGACATAAATCGGAAGAAATGCGATATAGAACCACAAATAACCCACTCTCACTATCAAAACTGCGCAGAGCATAAACATCGGGATTAAGAGAGCTAATGCAATCAGCGTCTTGAGAAGAAATACTATCATCACTCATCCGGTAGTTTTTTGTGTATCAGTCAGGTTGATTGATGCAAAATCTAGTATAGATGAATAAATGGTTACAAGTGGTCAAACAAATCACTTGGATCAGTCTATCACATCTCCCAATGAGTCACATTTTTCTTCTACCGTTGTTGCATAAAGCTCATTATCATCCCGATTTAATCCTGATCACCACTGACCAGTTGCAAAGAGTCCATCATCTAATGGACTAAAACCTGGCGGCCCATCATTTCCATCATCAAACAATGAGAGATAGGGTATCTTTCAACCATCATAAGGGAGATTAAGGATATTATTCTTTGCGTACATACCTCACAAGACACAGTAGGGCTGGGTTATATCTGTGTTAAATGCGTATCCGCTAGAAAAAGTACAATGTTTCCACCTATCTCCGTCCTCACAACCATAATAGATATCAAACGACTGATCTAGTCATCAAGTTCCTGTAGTATTGAACTTGGCATAATCTATGGTTGAGTGTGTTTTGAGTACTCTTTTCCCTTTCAGCGTAGCATCAGTTTCCAAGACATTTGTTGGTATAGAACCAATACTATAGATGGCGATATTAGAAATATCTAGCATCGCAAGCATAATAAATCGACTTGCTTGAATACCAATACCGGCAATCAGAGCTTTTTTTATAATACCAAAGACCTCACTACTCTCATCTTTGACTCCAACGACATACTTGAGGATGTAAAAAAGAACTATAAACCCTAAGGCAAAGTTGGCAAAATTTGTCATGATTCTTCGAAACTGTCGCAGAGGTCTATCTAGATGAAACACCTGACCTAATACTAATGAGTTGTCCATAGCCATCCCCGCCACAACAAGCAAAGGTCGCATGATCACATAAATCACCTTGAGAAAGACATTGAGATTTGCGATAAGACTTTGCGTATTAGACTCGTCTCCACTCTGCGCAAAAGCTATCCAACTAGTATCAAGCCCTCATTGTGACCACATAAGCAAGCCTATTGATCCATAGAGAAAAAATGACAATACTCGTCGTTTATGTTTTTTGAGATGATGTCGTACCTTGTTCATACATGTTATTGATAAGCAAAAAACCTTTGGATCTATTGTATTCGGATCTCGTGTAGATACTAATTTCTCCTATCGAAAAGCTCAGCTATACTTGAAAATACGCAAAGTCTGTATATAGTATGTCTTACTAGACAACAACGGCCCATTATACCCTTCAATTATTGTTTCGACACTAACCATGATTATCCAAATCAACCTCGATACTATCACGTGGCGACACAACAATCAATCCCATACTATACCGAGAGAAGATAGTGAGTATATCTTAGGAGAGAAGCTTGCTCAACTACATCGCGCGACACCATTATGAACTATCTATGTGCTTAACTGACCAGGGAGTTTTACCAATCTCAGGCTTGGGTCAATAGTCATCAATACGCTTGCCCATCTCTCTACGACACCTATCACACTTTACTCACTCAGCAAATCAGATTTTTGGCATACTTGTTTTACTCATGATGCCATAGGTCAATATGGAGTGCTGTATATCTGACAAAAAAAGAACGCACGACTTTTTGATGCATTGGCACAGACACATGAAAAAAAGACACTAGTTGACCTCTATGAAAAAGCTGATCTGTTTTATGAAAATATAGGAACTCGAGAGTCGGATAAGAAGACTCAACTCTCTTTTGACGAAGCTACTTGCACTGTGACGCTATGAAACAAGCAAACAGCAATTAGTCTAGAAGCATTTCCTTGGTCTACAGTAGACTCCATCACTCCTGAATATGTCATTGAACCTAACATTAGTGCACCTAAAAAGAATCCATTTGTCTCATAGTTTTTTTGATTCAAAAAAATCCACAACAAGGTGCGGATATGTCTAGCAAACTACTCTGTTCGTTAGTTTTTTGCTACATCTTGGTTAATAATGGTCACAACATCAGTAAGTATCTGAATCGGATCCTTATGAGATATCGAAAGACTTACATCATTTCGGAGATCTTTTTCTGCTTGCATCACTTCTAGTTTGACTAGATTATAATCAAACTTCACTGCATCAAGTTTATTTGATTCTATCTTGTGAAAGTATCCACTAGTTGATGCTTTGTTTACAAAAATGATATAAATGAGTCCAAAAGCAATGACTCAAAGCACCAATCATGAAATTTTAATAATATGCATCCAACTTGCATATTGCTGTGTTTTGAGCCTAAATCTCTGGTACACTTGTACCACTCTTGTCCCTCGAGATGTCTTTGTATAAATTGCTGTCATGTATACGTAGATGCTGGATATCAAAATTTATTTTGCGTTTTGTTTTGGTGACAATACTCTTTGTTATCATTTTTTTGTACTAAATCAAGTACTGGATTAACTTTTTGTCGGCAACTTTATCTGTTTCTTTCGATAATTCTCAGTTTAGCACTTCTACTTGCCTTGTTTTTCTCTTTTTCTTGTCGAGATGGCTGAATAGCCTTCTTACTTACTAGCGTAAAATTACTAGACTTGTGTAACTCTTTAAAAGCCTTCTTTACTTGCCTATCCTCTACACTATGAAACGTAATAATAGCGCATCTACCGCCTGGTGCGAGCCAGTCTCAAAATGTCTCAAGAAAACGCTCCAAGTGACCAAGCTCATCATTAACAACAATCCTAACTACTTGGTACACAATGGCACATCTTCTATTACCTAATCACATATCCTGTAGGAGCTTCTTGAAATCGTTGGTTGTTGCCAAGCCATTTTTTCTTCTATTGTGGACGATATAGTCAGCAATTTTTTTTGCTCGGATTGGTGGAAAATCACCATATGCTTGCAATGCGCAAGAGAGATTCTCTGGAGATACTAACATCAGATAATCCCTAGCTGTTTTTCACTGAGTAGTATCAAATCTCATATCTAACGGCCCATCTGCCTTGATAGAAAATCAACGCTCTGCATCCACCACATGCTCCCAATTAATCCCAATATCTAAGAGCAGATAATCTATTTTTCATTTAATAGATTCTATGTCTCCAATGGCATCGTAGGGCGTGTGGAGAAAATAGATACTGTCTGGCCAATTACCTTCATTTTTTTGTGTATTCAAACGATCTATCATCACACCATCCTTGTCTATTCATCGAATAGTGGTCTCTTGTCATGTGTCTACTTTGACTTTTTCATACATCGCTCTAATGTGACCTCCATGACCTGCAGTCCCATCAACAATATTTTTTGCTCACTGTGGAATAGCGTCGCAGACTTCATCTACAAGAATTGAAATATGTTTCTTAAGCATCTTGATTTGTTGTAATAAATTCCTATTGTAGGAAATATCCTTTTATTTTTACCAATATCCATGAGATATTTTGTGATTTCTTTTCTAGCAATCTTCTCTGTTGTTTTGACTGGATGTTCATGAATGAGCAATCAATGATGAATCAACGGTACTGATCTACAAAAACAAGACAAGAGCACATGACAAGCTTTCTCTCGTGACTCACTTTTGACCAACACAGACAAGGCTAGCATACCACTAGATCAGGTTTTGGATTGATGACCGTGAAAAGATGGTATTCCTTCCCTCTCACTTCCAAAATTTGTCAGTCATAGTGAGGTTGATTTTCTTTCGAATCAAGATGATTGAATAGCAGTAGTATACAGTGGAGAGGCTAGATTCTATCCCTTTACTATACTCAACCGACATGAAATTGTAAATGATAGCATAGACGACTACCACTTTGTAGTCACATTTTGTCCTTTGTGTAGGTCTGCTATAGTGTTTGATCCTGTTATCAATGAAGAAGTACTTGAATTTGGTGTTTCTGGAAAGCTCTACCAATCTAATTTACTGATGTATGATTACCAGACGGAAAGTCTTTGGTCACAAGCATGGGGGAAGGCTGTTGTTGGTGACTATCTAGACACTGAACTTCCTGTTCTCCCTTTTAGTATACTACTCTATGAAGATTTTGAGAAACAATACCCTGGTGGTCGCGTCCTGAGTGATGACACAGGATACACGAGAAACTATACAAGCCCTAGCCCATATGGTAACTACGATGAAAATGGAAGTCTCTATTTTCCGGTAAATCATCGTGATGATAGACTACATCCTAAGGAAATTATGTATGTCGTACGTGATTCTGGACAGGAAATAGCATTTGTTAAAAAGGGCATCAGAGATCTTTCAGTAGGAGAAATTATTATAGATGACAAAATCTATACTGCTCGTTGGGAAAAGTGAGCAGTTGTCGTCTATTCTTGAGATGAGGCACTCCCATGATTTGAAGAAATGTGGTTTTCATGGATCAATAAATTTCCAGAATCTAGTGCCGTACGATGAATTGATCCCTAAGACACTACTCTTCTGATATTTCTTCTCTTCTTATTACATGGACTATCTTATCCCTTACCTTCCTAGGATAATTAATGTAGTTTAACTTAATATTTCCAAGCTTATTCTCATCATCTGTCACTACATCTCACTCCGAAAAGAAGACTATTGATCAGAAATTGAACATGCTTCTCAGTAGTCAATCTTTTTCTATATTTACTGACTTAAGCTTTGTAAGATCTAATGATCTTGATGATCTTTTGATAATACCATCTTGATCATAGAATAATATCTGCACAGGTGTGATAATGGTGAAATCCATATAATAATCTATCAGTTTTTTTATAAAATGGATCCCCGCCATGGCTACTATAACAAACAGAATTGTATAGAGTAACCAGGAAATAGTAGTGTAAGGCTGTCCACTTCCCCATGTAAGACTTCGTACAATGAGTCATACAACTCCTACAGATAGGATGATTCATGGAAAAATTACTTTCAAAAAAACGTAGATTCTATCTCTACGTACAAACAATACTTTTCACTCTCAAAACTTTGTTGTCGCTTCTTGTAACAACTCTGATGCCAACCCTGTATTAAAGTTAGATAGAATTCTCATGGGAGAGAAGAGAGACATAAACGATCCTTTCTTATACAGAAACCTATCGATTATGCCTCTTTTTACAAACGAAACTCTACTCTGCTTGTATCTTCCACAACTTGTGATAGAGACCATTTCTCATGTTCAATAACGTCTCGTGCGATCATTGCTCTACTATCTTACCATCTTGCATCACAATTATCCTATCCATCTCTTTGATCGTTGATAATCTATGTGCGATTACAATTGCTGTTTTGTTTTGAATCAACTCATGTACGGCATCTTGTATCATTTTTTCTGATTCTGAATCTAGTGAACTTGTTGCCTCATCTAGAATAAGTATTTTCTTATCCTCAAGAATCGCTCTTGCTATAGCTACTCTTTGTCTTTCTCATCATGATAGCTTGATTCAACGTTCTCACACAAGAGTCTCATATCCTTCATCGAGAGCGGAGATAAACACATCACAACGAGCCATTCTCGCAGCTTCTCTTATCTCATTCATCGTCGCATCAGGTCTTCCATATGCAATATTATCTTTTAGAGATCTATGGAATAACAATGGTTCTTGTGGTACAATACTAATCGCTGATCTGAGTGAGACTTGTGACACCGCAGAGATATCCTGTCCATCTATAGAAATGGTTCCTCACTGCACATCCAAAAACCTCATCAACAGTTTCACAATACTAGATTTTCATGATCCAGATGGTCAGACTAATGCTATCTTTTCTCCAGGTTTTATCTCTAAAGAAAAACCATCAAATAACCTTCATCCTTCACCATAATCAAATGCTATATTCTTAACACTTACTGCTCATCAAGTAATTGACAATTCAGCATCGCTTTTGTCTTCTACCTCTAGTGGTGTTTCCAGTATCTCAATCATCTCTCATGCTTCACCTACTGACGCAAAGAAACGCTTCAAATCGTTTGCTATAAACGTCAACTGATGAAAGAGAGACAATACATAGGTCTGAAATGCAGCAAACAATCAGACGCTGAAGACTCAATCATTCACTAGCCTTATCATCAACCAAACAAACACAAACTCTAGTCAGACCATCAGAATACTATTGATAGTGAATATATACTCCTTGTTGATCCATGATTTTGTTGTCAGTTTTCATCGTTTTTCTAGGATACTGCCGAACTGCTGTGACTCATATGGTTGGCTTCAGAAACATGATATAGTGTAGTTATTACTAATCGTGTCAGCCAAAAAACCTGTAACAAAACTATCATACTCATACCTCACCTGATCAAATTTCATCTGATGTTTGTATGCTCGATACTGTATTGTAAGAAACATCACCGTCCATCATCACAACACCAATCCCAACACTAGATGCTCTCTCATGATAAATACTACCATAAGCACTACCATAATAGACTTTGCTCCTAGGTTGAAGATAATAGTATCTGTTATAGATTCATATCCACGCACCAGTTTATTGATTTTCTTTAACAGAGAACCTGCAAAATTGTTTGTGAAAAACCTATACGAGTGACTATGAAGATAATTAAAGGAATTGTGATATATCTTTTTCATCATAGATACCTCCATTTTGACAATAACCCATCAGATTGTTCTTCGTGCAACTTGATTACAGAGATTTCGTCATAAAATCGCTCGTAATATTGGCAACACTAGTGCAACAGTCCACTGAGTCGTTTCTACTGAGATAGTGTCGATGATCTTTCCATAATAGAGAGGGATTATCAAAAAGAAGACTATGGTTGCTAGACGTGACAAAAGAATAATAATCATCTGTCGTTTTGTCTCTTTTCGGTATTGACTCATAAAAGCTAGTACTCTTGCAACTGATATTTTGTAGTTGTTTTTTTCTGTGTTTCACATTGTTGTATATTTTTAGTAATAAAAAAGTCAGAGAATTTCTTCTCCGACTTCTTGCTTTCTATGCTATATATTTAGTTACCCTCTTATACACATATCATACATTGGTCGGAGATTTTTTTGTGTCAGCACACAATCATGTCCCACACATAGGTTCATCGCAAAATCTCTGTTTGTATAGATCTTTTTGCTCATCTCTCCTGGATACAAATAAAGTTGTATTGTATGCTATAGACGAGTAAGTCTTCGCTTTGTGACTAAGAAACTATTCTTGCAGTTCTCTGATTGCTCCATCATCTATCACAAAACATCTATCAAAGCCTACACGTTCAATAAAATAGTTGTCATGAGAGACGCAGATTAAACATCATTGATATGCTATAAGCATATCTTCTATCGCCTCTCTTGTCTCAATATCACAATGATTAGTTGGCTCATCAAAGATCAACAAATCTGGTGATTTTCTTGTTACTTGCAATAGTTGCAATCTCATGCGCTGTCCATGAGAAAGTAACCCTAAAGGTTGATTCAGATGTTTGTGTTCTATAGCATGTGGCAAGAGCGTTGCTACTACTTGATGATCATGTACATGTCATCGATATTTTCTAAACCAACTGGCAACTGTCATACTACTCTCTAACGAGCTATTGTGTTGATCAATATAGTCTCGCTGTATATTATTTCCTATCGTTATCGTCTCTTCTTTTTCTCCTCATTGTGTCAAAAGATCGACGATATAGTGAAGAAAACTTGTTTTTCACGATCCATTTGATCATGAAATCAGAATTCTCTCGTTAGCTGATCGCTTCATCGCGCTTCCCATTAACTGGAGATAGCCAAGATCAACTCATACATGAGTAGACCACTCGATAATTCTCTTTTTCTGATGCTGACCTCCATCTAGTGCATATGATGCTACTGTCTTTGACTGTGGCTTCTCTTTTGATTTGTTTACTATAGTCTTTTGATACAACTTCATTCTATGTCTCAACAACCTTCACCACTTAGGAGACTTATGGACACTTGCCCTTTGCCTTATGCGTTTGATCAACGTCTCCTCTTTCTTTTTCTTTTTTTCTCGATCATTATGCTCATGTATTGCTCTTTCATATTCTTCTTGTTTTTTTTGTACTCGGTCATCATAAGTTCATAGATACTTATGTAGTTTCTTTGCTTCTATGACATAACAATTCTCCGCCCATTGATTGATCCAATATCTGTCATGAGATATGATCCAGACCGTAGCCTTTGTCTCTTGTATCCACTGAGTAAGCATATCTACTGTCTCTTTGTCTAGATGGTTGGTTGGCTCATCCATCAGAACAATATCTCGCTCCACCAGATTCAGTACTGCAAGCTTGACTCTCTGTTGTTGCCCACCGCTCAATGCAGAAAGCATGGTGCCTGAATCGATATCTTTGAGCCAGATATCACATGTGATATAAATCTGATACTCCATCCCTTCTTGACAATATGCCTCTAGATATTCATAGACTGACTGCTGATATGAAGAAATTTTATGTTGTTGCAGAAAGTAACAGAGTCCCTTCATATTGATTGTTTTATTGTGCTTCTCACTATCTGCTACCGCTGCGAATAATGTAGATTTCCCGCTTCCATTATGACCAAGTAATGCATTTTTGGTCATGGGAGAAACAAGACACGATGCATTATCAAATAAGCTATGTGTTCCAAAATCTAAAGAAAAATTTTGTATGCGTATAGTGTTTTTCATGGTGTTTTCGTAAGAGTAAATTTGTATTAGAAAAAATGTCCGACTATGATTAGTCTTTATGATATGTTGATGCAGAGAATCCTAACGGCCATCTCTACTTAGCCTCTTACTCAACACTTTGGTTGAAGAATATATGCATCTGAAAGTATTGTCATGGTGTTCTTTATGCTGTAAATCACTACTAGATAGACGACAACAAAGGTCTTGTGTGACATTTTTTTGCAGAAAGTCAAAAGATCCGAGTTGTACGTCGGATCCCTTGAAAACATATTTTCTCATAGATATGCCACAAGTCTATTTCAACTTGAGGTCACAAATCATTGTTACAATGATCTGCATTAGTGCTTTTTTAGAAAATCTCTTAAAAGTTTTTGGAAGAGGCAGATTAATCTCTATCTCGCTTTGTCCTACTTTTTCTTTTGTACTAATAACACCCGTTGGATGCATTGGTTTATCAGTAGCAGAGATAAAAACGAGTAGTTTGTAATCTTTTTTCTCTTGTAATAATTGAACTTTTGCTTCTTTCTCCATAAGAGACTTCTGTAGAACTTCAAAATCAATCTTGTCAGTCATTCCAACTGCTAATTGACCTGTCACCAAAATTGTGTTGTTGGTTTTCATGTTATTGTAGTTTTAATGAGTGATGTCCTGGAGGGACAATTAATCGTTCTGACTCTGGTCGGAGCATATTTTCAGGATGGAGAGGATAGATGCCAATTTGCTCTATCTCTTCCTGTAATACCAAGGTCTTGTGTCCATAGAACTCCTCTTTGACAGAGACATTCCACGTAGTAAGCTCACTAATAGTGTAGCGACCCTTGCCCGTACAAGTTTCACCAATTTTCCAAGTAAAGCCCTTACGGAGGTAAATCTTTCCTCCAGCACAAAGGTAACATGGATACCAGCCATCAGCATTTGCTACCAGTCTGTACTGAAAACAATTCTCCTTTCGTTCTTTTGCCTTTTTGATTTTTTCCTTTCGTTCAGGCTTGAGATCTGTTTTTCCGTCTGGACTAACAGTTACTACATCAGACCATTTGATCATGCATACGATTGCACAACCAATGAGCAATAAGATAAGTAGTAAGCCAGGTCCTCCAGAGTCACCAGAAGTTGAGGAATAGGATGAACTTGAGCCAAAGTCTGGAGTGATGTCGTCTGTATGGGCACTAGCACCAGACTCTTTTGATTTGAATGCGATCATATTCTTAGTGTGTTTTAAGTCAGAATGACTTTTGTGAATGAATAATGTGAAATATGTCGCTTTCTCTAGTATGTTTTATTAAATTTTTTTGTTAGTAAAAACACATTATACTTTTTTTCTATAATGTCAAGCTCTCTTGTTTCTTCTATTTCTTTCGTATGTGTGACAACTCTTTTGTGTACTCATAGACATGATCTAATATATCATACTCATCGTCATAGAATCAGGATAATAATTTTTCACAATCAAATGAGCTGATAGCTGCTACTTCATTCTTGTCAAATCAGTATGGCCCATCTGATATGCCTCGATAGAGATAGTAATACTCTGCTTGGGTATCCGTTACTTTGAGTCATATTCTCTCTAGGTTCAGCTCAGTCGAAACTCACATCTCTTCCATCAGTTCTTGTTGAGCAGTTTGCTCAATCGTGTGTCCTGACGCATGGTGTCATCCTGGCATATCTCGTTTTCATGGAGCAGAAGCCTTATTCATAGATCTTTTCTGCAAAACCACTTCTCACTTAGTGTTGAAAAGCATAATGTGTGCTGCTCTATGGTATCTTTGGTTTGTATTGTGTGCTGCTCTTTTTTCTATCGTACCTATTTCATTGTTTTCCTTATCTACTTCGACTAATAACTCATCTTGTGTGCTATTCATAGTTCTGATAGTGGCTTGGATCTCTGGCAGCAATTGCACATTCAGCTGATAGAGGTCAGCACGACTTCTCATCTGCGCTTCATTGCTCCATTCAAATGCATCTAATGCGTCATTTATTTCCGGCTCTCCCGAAACATACTCAAACAAATAATAAAGCGTTATACCATAAGCACGTTTATCATATCATTTATCTGATTGAGCAGCAACAATTTTCTTGATTTGTGCCTCGACTCAAGGTAACTCTTTTGCCAAGATTCTTAGTGCAGCATCCTGAGGTGCTTCATCATAGTGCATACGTCCCCCAGGGAATAGTCGCTTTATATTATGACCATGGGGTCTTGATTCTTTATTTCTTCTCCCTATCAAAAATTCAGGTTCTACCAACTTATCATCTTTATTTCATCGACGAAATACCACTATATCTACGTTGACAATAGGCGTAACACGCGATTGCAACTCTTGAAGCTGCTGCTCTCTTGATATCTTGGATAGTTGCTTGTCTGACATCTTTGCTATTATTCTAAAATCAATTCTATAGGGCAATGATCACTGCCCATAACATCTTGTCTATGTCTAAATGATTTCACACGAGAAACTAGGGATTTATGCACCATCGCATAATCAATACGTCGTCAGACATTTCTTTGCCTAGCTCCAGCTCTATAGCTTCGTCGAGTGTATTCATCTATTGCATCAGGTTGGAAATGACGAAAGATATCTACCACATCAGTTTCCTCCATAAAATCTCCGATTCTTTTTCTTTCTTCTGGCAGAAATCAAATACTTTTTTTGTTTGCCTCAGGACGAGCAATATCTATCTCTGTGTGACAAATATTGAAATCTCCTACAAGGATATATGGTTTATCCAAAGTTTTGAGGTATGATGCCAATTCATCATAAAAAGCTAACTTATAACTGAGCATTTCTGTCCCATCTGCCCTTGTTCAGCCATTCGGGAAATAGATATTCAAAAGAAAAAAGTCATCAAATTCTAGTTGCGTCATTCTTCCATCCTCATGAAACTTCACTGAATGTTCAAACACATTGCACTGTGCTACGCTACTTATGTCACTCAAAATTGCAGTCCCCGCATAACCAGCTCTTTGTCCAGCATGTCGACAAAACGTCGGATACGGCAACATTCTTAGCTCAGGTGGAGCTTGATGAGCAAATGCTTTCGTCTCTTGAAAACATACGACATTAGGCTTTTCTTTTTGCAAAAAATCCACCAAACCCTTTTTGAGAGCTGCGCGGATTCCATTAACGTTCCATACGATGATCTTCATTAGTTATCACTAGAGACTAAATTGTTCTTATTATTCTGTACAATATAGCTATATGTTATGAGTATTCTTTTTGTCTTTTCCATACATTCATGTGAAAACTACAGACTTATGATGCTATCATTAGTTTTGAAAATCTTACCGACACTGAGCAAGATAAGCTTGATCACTATGCAGACAAAAACAATAACTCACTCAACAGAAAATCAAAAAACATATTTCAACTCATCAACATAGCACAGACTAGTGATCCACTAGATGAGCGACTAGCTAGACAATGTATTGATGTGAGACTACAAAAGAATGACTTAAGTAGTGTCCTTAGCAAAATTTCTGATATTAACTACAAATCTAGCGTTATCTTATCTACAGATGCTAGCTTAGTAGCTTAGACATAAATCACTTTTTTTTGTTGTTTTTTTCTGGCTTATTTTTTTTCTTCAATCTTTTTTCTACTTTTTCCAAATCATCACCAATTTCTTCTAGCTCTTCACCAATCTCATCTAGTTGTTCTTTTTGTTCAGATACAATACCTGTTACTACTTTCTTCAATCTTAGCTCAACAAAGAGACCCGCGGTATAAATAAATAATGGCACTCCTATCAATGAGTATATCATAATAATTATTTTGGACAATCTTGTAGTAGGAACAATATCACCATAACCTATGGTGGAAATTGACATCATTGCAAAATATACTGAATCAAATCGATTCAAGTCCTCCGTGTGATAGAAAACAATGGCACCTATTCCTATCAATAGAACAATCAGCATCATCACTA
The DNA here is from genome assembly GCA_020631605.1 of bacterium. GTDB lineage: Bacteria > Patescibacteriota > Gracilibacteria > Absconditabacterales > Absconditicoccaceae > JAHDGZ01. The sequence goes on along the minus strand of JAHDGZ010000028.1, from coordinate 19 downwards.
AGAGCAATGTATCATGATC
>JAHDGZ010000001.1 GCA_020631605.1 bacterium | reverse complement strand
TATCCACATTTTTATGTATTGCAGAACAATGAAAAAAACACTACTAGCATCAGTACTTCTTTTGTCTCTTCTTTTGGCAGCATGCGGAAGACCATGAGCAGATGATAAAGAAACAGCAAACGAAAAAACAAGCAAAGAAATGATAGAAGAGGCACAAGATGTTGAGCAAGAAAAGAAAGAAATTCTCATCGAAACCACCACTTTGTCTAGCGACAAAAAAACAGTAGAGATGAAAAAATCTGGAAGACTGATGTGATCACAAGAAATCACACTCAGCGCTCAGGCATGAGGAAGTGTCTACTCTCTTCCTATCAAGGAATGAGACAAGGTATGACCATGACGTGTCTTGGTAACCATGAGGGATTCAGTAGGAAACTATGGAATATCTGTGCAGAGGGCACAGGTTGCACTAGAGAGAGCAAGGCTAACCTACAATCAGTCTCAACTCCAACTAGACAACACGGTAAACACTTCACTATACTCATTACAGCAAGCAACCAACAACCAACAGGTAGCGAAAGAAACAATAGCACAACAAGTATCCCAGGCTCAGATCCAACTCAATCAATCTGAACTGCAACTAGAACAAACACAACTCCAACTAGACCAATCTCAACTCTCTGGTAATACAAGCACTGCGCTAGAAATCAAAAAAATCCAAACAGAAATAGACAACCAACTAGATTGACTCAAAGCGTCTTTTCAACTCTACTATATCCAATCAGTACAACTCCAAGAGAACATTTTCGATCTAGCAGATCAGTTGTTTGGTGTCACGCCACTCTATGAAAACCAATGAAGTAGTTATCAGTGAAATCTTGGTGTACAACAACCTGGAATCAGAATAGAGACACGTATTGCAGCAAACCAATTTAATCAACGAGCTGAAGACCTCAGCAACATAGAAACAAGGCCAACATCTGATGAACAACTTCGTCTCCAATTGGAACAACTTGACGCTTTCTATACAGAAGCAGAGATGATGCTTACCAAACTAGAACAGGTACTCGAATTCTCTGTGCCAGGAGCAAGCCTGACACAAATACTACTCCAATGATATGTTGGACAGGTGGATGGCTTGAGGGCATGATATAGTGCACAATATCCTGCATTTATTCAATATCGTAATCAGGTAAACACTCTCTTTGCTGACAAGGAGGATGAAGACTATCAAACCACACTAGACCAGCAGATAGCGATAGTAACAAAGAATGCTCAAAACGCTCAAAAGAGCGCTCAAAATGCTCAAAAGAACGCAGAAAACGCTCAACAAGCAGCCAGAGTACAATATCAATCAGCTATCACACAATCCAAGGACAACCTCTTCCAAATAGATCTTGCCAAAAATCTTGCACAAGACGCATACAACTTAGCTCTTCGCAATAGAGATATACAGCTTTCTTTGCTTTCTGTATGAATCAAAGACGCAAAAGTAAATCTTGCTGATGCACAGAGACAATATGCTAAACTCACCATTACATCGCCTATCAATGCAATAGTAACAGATGTCTTGGTAGATAAGTGAGCAGATGTCTCTATGGGGACACCAGTAGTAAAACTTGTAGGAACAGAAAGTAACGAAGTAACTATCACACTCGACGAGAAACAAATTGAGCTAGTAGGTGTTGGACAAACAGTGCAAGTCACCTACCAATGAAAAGAATACGAAGGAAGTATAACATCAGTTGGTGTGGTTGCTGACCAAACATTCGGTTATCCAGTAACAATTAAGGTTAGTGGAATCACTACCTCACTAGGAGGAACTGTAACAGTAATGTTGCCGATAGAGTCTGATTATCAAACAGTGCCACTTGATGCAGTAGAGCTCATAGGGAACAGTAAATGATTTATCTATCTCTGGAAAGATTCTCAAGCTCAACAAACACAGGTGGAGGTAGGAACAGTGTGGTGAGATCAAGTTGAAATCATAACAGAACTTGAACCAGACGCAGAGATTATTCTTTCTGATATGAGTAACTACGATCCTGATCTAGTTGATCTCAAAAAGAAAAATACACAGGTTGTCGATGATGAGAAGAATGAAGAAGATAATTTAGAGGAAGATACTCAAGAAGAATTAGAATAATAATAAGCAGCTAGAAGAGAATAATAAAATTATTTCCCCAACCAAGCGTTCCTATGAAAACGATACTAGAAATACATGAGAAACTATCAGCCTGATTTTTTTGATTTTGGGTTAAAAGATGGAGAGTGACTATCTTAGTTACGCTTTTGTTGATGGGGTTGTGAGTGATGTCATTGATGTCGATTCCCAAAGAATCATCACCATCGATAGAGCTTGGGTTGATTACGGTGAACACTGTTTATGTGGGGGCCTCGCCTCAAGATATTGATGAGTTAGTAACTAAAGAGATAGAGTCATCCATCGAATCAGTTGAATGAATCGACAAGATAGAGTCTACGAGCTCTACCAACGTATCCAGTATTTTGATTACACTCGATGAGTGATACAATGTCGATAAGGCAATTTCTGATATCAAGGCTGAAGTAGATAAGGCAATTCTCCCTGAAGATGCAGAAGACCCAAACGTGAGTGATATCACCACAGATACTGACAGCATCTTCAACCTTATCATCTATGCTGATCCAGAAGAGGTCTGACATGATGAACTCATGGACGTAGCGAAGCAAATCGAATTTGATTTGGAGTGAATTCCGTCAGTAGATAAGATATCTATAAATGCGGTAGACTCCTATGATATTCGTATTGTAGTCAATCAAACAAAAGCTGAACAGCTCTGACTAGATACCAACACAATTGCACAAACCATCAGATGATATGTAAACAACACCCCATTGGGTAGTTTTGAAATAGAAACATCGAGTTATGATTTTAGAATCAACAAGACTATAGTTGATGAAAAAGATCTCTTGTCTCTTTCTGTTCCATCGACGAACTGACCAGTTTTGTTGTGATCTATTGCATCAATCGAACGTTATTATGACGAAGATATAGTCAGAAAGTTTGGTGAATATCAAAACAAATGATACCAGTACGTCGCTCTCAACTTCACCAAATCAAAATCAGTTACAAGCGTCCAAACTGCAGCAGAAGCAGCCAAAGAAGAGGTGGTAAAATACATGCAAAAGTTTGAGAAGAAATGAATTAGTTATACTTATGGACAGGATATAGCAGTAGGAATCAAAGAGAGCTATGACTCAGTCACGAACAATGGTCTTATTACTTTGATCTTGGTCTTTTTCTCAGTGTTGTTGTTCGTAAGCCTCAAGGAATCAATAATCGCCACACTCTCTATACCTTTAGCATTTTTCATTACATTCTTTGTGTTCAATCTCATGGGTTCTTCGCTGAACTTCATGACCAACTTTAGTATGATCGTGACATTTGGTATCGCCATAGATACGATTATTGTGATCTTGGAGTGAGCAGCAGAAAAGAAAAAAATGTGATACTCTCCCTACTCTGCAGCACTCTTGTCTCTTCATGAGTTCAAGACACCATTGATCGCGGCTACAGCCACAACCTGTGTGGTGTTTATTCCACTCTTTACTCTGCCAGGAACATTAGGTAAATTCCTTTCGTTTATACCAATTACCATATTTATTACTTTGGTGGGAGCATTGATTATTTCGTTGTTGGTGAATCCAACGATGTACTTCCTTTTCAACAAAAATAGTAAAGTATATATTCGCAACAAAGAAGAAGAGTATCTTTCTATAGATGAGAAACAGCTACTAGATCTAGAAAGAGAAGGCAAACAAGAAGTAGATGACAATAGTGGATGATGGCGTCATCGTATCTTTGGAAAACTAGTAAGGGCATATGAGAGACTCATTAGATCTATGGTATACGCATCACGTGGAAGGAGATGGTTTTATTTCCTTTTTCCTATACTCCTCTTTGTGTTGAGTAATATGCTTCCTATCAAAACTATCCAATTTCCTCAAGGAGATGCAGACTATATAGCGATTACTATTACCTGACCAGCAGGAAGCCACCATTCATATTTTGAGCCATATTTAGAAAAAATTGATGACACTTTTTCACAATTTCCCGAAGTAGAAAACTTCACTTACTCTGCACAGTGAAGTGAGTTGGGCATGGCACTAGAACTCAAGCTATCAGATGTGAGAAGCAAGGAATGACTCAAAAACTCTTTTGATCTTACGGATGATATTGTTGAGAGTCTTACCTTCTTAGAGGAAGAATGAATGACAGTAGATCTCTTGGCTGAGGCTGGATGACCACCTCAATGAAAAGCAGTGTGAGTAGATCTGATAGCACAGAACAACAACTATTTTGATGATTTACAAACAGTGGCAAAAGACTTTGAAGACTTTTTCAAAGAACAAGAAAATCTTATTGAGATAAGTAACTCAAACAAAAAAACAGCAGGTCAGTTTGTTTTTAGTTATGACACAGTAGCGCTCAAAGAAGTGTGACTCACACCAGGACAAGTAAATGGACAGGTCGCATTATCGCTCAATGGGAGAAACGCATGATCGATAGCTTCTCAGTATGATGATCATGATATCCAGGTCTTATATGAAACATATAGAGAAAGCGTTAGTCCAGGTCAGATAGAGGACCTCCTTATAGCTAGTCAGCAATGACAGGTTCGTCTTGGAGATTTGGTAGACTATACTACAGAGAGTAACATAAATGCCATTAGAAGAAAAGATGGTCAAATAGTTATTTCTATCGGTGCAGATGTTGCAGCTTGATTAGTTGCCAATGATGTGGAGCCTCTCGTCAAAGAGTTTGCAGACAACTATTCATACCCTACGTGAGTTTCTTACTCACTAGCAGGAGAAAATGCAGAGAATGCAAGCGTCAATAGTGCGCTCTGAATCGGACTAATGGTTGCGTTGTTTATGATATTTATTATCTTGCTTCTCCAGTTCAATAGTTTCAGGATGCCGCTCTTTATCTTCTACGCTATCTTGATGGCATTGATGGGAGCAAATGTATGATTGTTTATTACAGGAAATCCTCGTAGTTTGGCCTTTAATATCTGATTCATTTCATTGATGTGAATCGTGGTAAATGATGCTATCGTGTTTATCGATCGTATCAATACCAATATACGTAGGGGTATGGATAGAAGAGAGGCTATTATAGAATGATGAAAATCAAGATTACAACCAATCATACTAACAACAGTGACAACAATATTATGACTTTCTAGTGTGGTGAGAGAAGATGTTTTCTTCGCAGGGTTAGGATACACCATTATCTTCTGATTATTTGTTGGATCATTGATGACATTGTTGATTATACCAGTGATCTATACAATGTTTGTGGGTGAAAAGAAGGTGCAAAAAATGAGGATCGAACAGTAGACTATGAGTAAGCAACGGGATCTAAAGTAGCAAAAAGAAGTAAAAAAACATAAAAATATGAAACAACAAAAAACAGGAAATGAAAATGAACCAGCCATGTAGGTTGGTTCATTATGTCTATCAAAAAAACATGAGACAGGTGTCTCTAGTGTGGTCTACAGGCCTAGGTTTTGTTTAGCAAGATCATCGATGTGCTTCAATAGTTCTTCTTTTTCATGTTCTTCAAATCACTCTGTATCTACTACAAGAGATTTTAGTTCAGATGTTTTTTTTTGTGTGTTGTCAAAATCTCACTGATCAACAATAGTGAAATCTTTTTGACCTGCATCGAGTTCCTTATCCATAGTTATTATCAAAAAAACTAAACTTCGATTACTTCCATTGATGATTCCTTGATCTCTTGTGCCTTTTTCTGCGAAAGAAAGAGTTTGGCTGGACCAGCAATCATAAACACAACTCAAATAATTTTAACGAAATCACCTACATATATTTCTGCTGTTGCATCAGCAACAAGTGAACCATCGCCTATGACTATCAACAACAATCAAAGGATGAATAAGGTAACCTTATTTCGTTTTAGATGGAAATGGTAGATTACATAGTTTACAAAAACATACCCTAACACCACTAACAAGAGAATATACGCTAGTGTATTATTTCACTCTTGAACAATAACAACTCCTTGAGACCAAAGCCACAAAAGATATGCCATAAATCCAGCAGTGATTGCCGAAACCAATATTTTTCTCACACTGTCTCCGATACTCATACTTCAATTACATAAGATAAATTAATCGATGCTACCCAACATAGTATTCTAACAAGACAAAACAACCCTAAGGAGTGATTCTGTTATGGTACCTTGGAAATGGAATGGCTTCTCTGATGTGATGAAGTCCACAAATCCATCTTACGAGTCTTTCTAAACCAAATCAGAATCCACTAGTAGTTACACCACCATATTTTCTGATATCTAGGTATCGTTCATAGTCGGCTAGGTCATAACCCCTTTCCAGTACTTTTTCTTTGAGAGTTTCATAGTCCCCCAATCTTTCAGATCCACCAATCACCTCACCGAATCATTCTGGAGCCAATAGATCGCTACATTTTGCAGTACCAGGATGATCGGGATCTTCTGGCATATAGAAAGCCTTTATTGCCAGTGGGAAGTTAGTAACAAAAATAGGTGTTTTGTAGGTGTTCATGAGCATCTCTTCATCATCTCCTCAGAGATCTTCCCCATCTTTAATATCTGATCCCATTTCTTGTAGTTTTTTCACCACTTCTGCATGTGTGATACGTGGGAATGTGTTGTCAGTTATGTTTTTAAGAACGTCAAGATCTCTTTCCAAGATAGCCAACTCTTCAGATCTAACTCTCATTACCTCACGAACAATAAACTTCACCAGATCTTCTTGAATATCCATATTTTTGTCGTTGTCACAGAATGCTGTTTCAGCATCCATCATCCACAACTCATTAAGGTGTCTTCTCGTTTTGCTTTTTTCTGCACGAAAAACTGGTCAAAAATCATATACATTTCTATGTCCAGCAATTGCTGCCTCTATGTACATTTGTCATGTTTGACTCAAGAACATTTTTTCTCCATTGGTGTGCTCTACCTCATACAATTCAGTGCTATCCTCAGCACAGGTTGGAGTAAAGATAGGTGAATCAATTTTAATATAATCGTTGTTACGCATCCAGTCGTAGGTTGCATGGATGATGGCGTCACGTATTCTTTGTATTGCTCGTTGTTTTTTTCCTCTGATATGGAGATGTCTATTGTCAAAGAGAAATTCTACTCCATGTTCTTTAGTTCCCAGTGGGTAGTCTTTGGCAATAGAGAGAACGGTTAGTTCAGTCGTTTGCAATTCAAATTCTTCTTTTTTGGGATGTTTAGCAACAGTACCTGTGAGATCAACCACAGACTCAATACCACACTCTTTGAGTGCTTCAAATGCCTCATCTCCAACAACCTTTTGCTCAATAACACATTGGAGATATCCTGTTCAGTCTCTCAAGTTTGCAAAAGCAATTTTACCAGAAACCCTAAGGTGAGCAATTCGACCCTGTAGTGAAACAGATGTTCCTACGGAGTCTGATCAAATATATTTTATAGTCATAGTGGTTATAGTGAATGAGGTAAAAATAAGTGATATCTTTCTTCCAAGATACACAAAAGCCAGTAGCAATGCAAAGCAGATTATAGTTTACTACGGAGGAGGCCGAGAGAAGATGTGTGTAGCAATATCGTACATGATGATTTTTCAATAAAACAAAAACACCCTACCAGTTGTGGTAGCGTGGAGATTTTTTCAATAAACAAGAAAATCCTACGCCGAAGGTGGATTATTATTGCTGCTTGTTGAATGTCTCATCATGCTTTATGGTTGAATCTGCTGAACAACATAACTATAAACATACTGTATTTTAATTGCAAAGGTTTGTATCGTCAAATGATAAAACGAAAAAAAACACTCAAGACACTGGCCCTTTTTCTAGTAGGAATGGTTTTGGTCTGACTCATAATAGGTATAGTGATCGGACTGGTTGCGCCTGATTTGTTGACTAGCGATCTCACTCTAGGGTCATTTGCTGCTACCATTGTGCTACAGGATGTGCTGTTGTTTTCGCTACTCGTGGTCTGTATCACGTATTATAGCAAGACATGAAAACGAAGAAGTTTTCTTTCACAAAGGTGGCAACGAAAATGATGGAGACTTTTTCGACAATACTCTGTTGGTGCACGAGTGTTTTACCTTGTTGGTATGGTAATTGTAGGGGCGATATTACAGGCTACTGGATTACAGATACCATGATTCAATGGAGAACAAGGATTAGTAAGTACGTTTGAGTGATTTAATATTGTAGTATGGTGGCAGTATGTAGTGATGTTTCTACTTGTGAGTGTAGCTACACCTTTTATCGAAGAAGCCATATATAGAACATTTATTGCAGATATTCTTGCCAAACACTGAACTGCGGTAGCGATTGTGGGTTCATCACTGTTATTTGCACTTTCACATTTGGAGATGTGAGTGGTGGTCAATCTTTTTGTGTTGTGACTACTTTTGGCATACATCTACCACAAGACAGGTAGCTGATGGTATCCATTTTTTTTTCATATGATTATCAACACTATGAGCCTCGTAATTTTGTTTCTTTCTCCCATGTTGCCAGTATAAGAAAATCTATAACACTATTTTACACAATTGAGAACCATGAAATACCTAAAAAGTAAACCAAGTCAGTATGTGATAGCAACCATAGTTTTTCTTTCGGTAGTTGCTTTTATAGGCTTACTCTACCCATTTATGTGAGCAATAGTGGCAGCGCTCTTGACTGCATATTTTTTCTTACCTCTTCATAAGCGCTACCAAAAACGTTTTCCCAAGATGTCGCTTGTTCTCTCGTGGGTTTCTATTATTTGATTTGTGCTTGTCCCAGCAAGCATTGTGTTGTATTTCCTCGTTAGTGAAACAAGTGGTATAGTGCAAGAGTTTACTTCTAGCACATTTTTAGAAGATGCCATCGCGTGGTTCAACATCCAAGTCGCCTCTTTACCTTTTGCTGACTTACAGGTTGATAGCTGAACGATCAAGGAAGAGCTTATCTCACGAATTCAGACGCTAGCTTCATCTATTAGTTCATTTACTGTTTCATTGGGTTCGTCTGTTATTTGACTGATTACTGGTTTTATTGTCTACTTTTTTGTGGTGACAGCGCTCCTTACTAAATGACATGTTCTGGTCAAACAGATCAAGGAGATTGTTCCACTAGAAAATAGAATCATAGATCTCTATCTTAAAAGATTATGACTGATGTCTTCATCTATTGTTAAATCAACTTTTATCATAGCTATTGTTCAAGGAGTGTTAACTGCTTTATCATTCTCTATTGCTGGAGTTCCGTATTTCACATTCTTTGCTTTTGTTGCGACACTGTTGTCGGTCATCCCTATGATAGGAGCATCTTTCTTGGCAATACCAACAGGGATAATCCTTATGCTTACCGGAAGTCTGTGGCGAGGGATTGGTGTTATCCTGTTCAATCAAATAGTCATAAACAATATCGATAATCTAATGAGACCAAAACTAGTGCACAAGTGAGCAAAAATACATGACACTCTCTTCTTGCTGGGTGTCTTTGGAGGAATGCAGCGACGATGAATGGCTGGAATTCTTTATGGACCAGTATTAATGAGTTTTATCCTCACTACTTTTGAGGTGGCAAAAACAGAAAGAAATAAGTTGTTAAGACAATCAAAAAAACAAGAAAAAGAAACATAAAGGACTACTATATCATGAAATAAAAATAAATCATGCTATGTTTTTCTGAGAGTAGGGAAAAGATTGCAAATCAGTGTCAAAGTAGTAATAATCACTTCCACTGTCCAATAAAAAGATAGTTCTGTATCGGAGAGTCTATCGGACAGCTCTAACTAGAATAGTGATGACAACGTGGCAGAGTGGTCCATTGCAAGAGCCTGCAAAGCTCTAAAGCCGTGGGTTCGAATCCCACCGTTGTCTAATCAACTTACATCAACTCCGATGAAAGAAAATCAAGAGAAATAGCACCAAACAAAAGTTCTGATCACTCAGAGCTTTTTTCTTTTGCCTCTTTGCTACAAAATACATATAATTACCACATCTCTGTTTATCCTTTCTTCAGTATCATATGTCGGTTAGATTGGTTGAAATTTTGTGTGAAACAACAATAGCTCAAGACATATACGAATCTATGCAGACACAGTGAGTCGATGACCTCTGGCAACAGAACCTAGAAAACGACATGTCTAGCGTCAGGTTTTTGTTGTCTACAGATGATTCTCAAGAAATTTTAGAGTACATAGACAAGCGCTGGAGTGGCTCTCCAAAATGGAGACTCTTGCTTTCCTCGATCCATGGAACCATGCCAGCGATAGAAGAAGACACGCAAGAGGTAGATCACAAATCTACCAAGTCAGAAAAACGAATTAATCCCAAATTAGTGAGAATTCCAGTCCAAGAGTTGTATAATCAAGTGTCTGAGTGAGCAACCCATTCTCCCAATTTCTATATACTTTTTGCACTATCAGCGATAGTAGCAGCTATTTGATTATTGAACAATAATGTATCAATTATTATATGATCTATGGTGATTGCACCTTTTTTATGACCAAATGTGTGATTGGCTCTGGGTACTACGCTTGCAGATATGGATCTGATCAAAAAATCAAGTTCTTTGTTGATTTATGGTGTATGAATTGTTTTTGCAATAGCTGTGGTATGGTGACTCATCGAACCAGAGGTAAGTAGTCTGGTAGTTAATGCAAATATCACGTATAGCCTCATCTTAGTAGCATTTGTATCATGAGTAGCCGCTATTCTCTCTCTCATGAGAGGAGAAGCATCGGCTCTTGTTTGAGTTATGGTGGCAGTAGCCTTATTGCCTCCTCTTGTCTTGTGTTGATTGCTTTTGTGAGGTGGTCACATGTTTCCAGCATTCAAGGCGTTCCTCTTATTTGCAGCCAATGTGATCTGTCTTAACTTAGCATGAGTGATGACGTTTTGGCTAGCGTGAATCAAACCAACATACTGGCGAGAAGCCAAGAAAGCAGCAAAACACACACGTAGGGCTATGGTAGTCTGGTGAGTGTGATTGCTTATTCTTGTTGCTGCAACATACCTTTTGTCTATTTAAGGAGAGAATACATAATGAAAGAAGTTGCTATTTATCTTTTGGGTTGAGCAATAGATAGCCATTGGGATGAGAAACAAAACAAAAACTCACCCAATAGACATAGTATCATGCCTGTAGCGATAGAAAGAAATATCACCTCAGTAACAACACATGTAGTGCCTCTTTGTCTCAAGGATGGCAGAGACATTGATAGCAGTGACCTAAAAAAACTACAAGAGCAATGGTCAGAGAAGCAGCCGACGCTTATTATAGGATGAGTAGAGGTAGCTGCAGATGCATTAGATTTTCTCTTAAGAAAAAAAACCCAAACTAGTGGATTAGTTTTTTGGTCAACATTGTCTCCCTGGGATCAGGATGAACATGTGAAACACATGAAAAAAGCTATTGATTATGTTCTAGACTGAGAAACAGGCATCTTTTTTAAAGGAAAAATATACACCAGTCAGAAGTTTCGTGTTGAGGTGTTGTTTAAGAAAAAAATAAGCTAAGAAATAATTTTGTCTATAAAGAGGATCCCATCTAAGTGGTCAACCTCATGTTGCACAATAGCAGCATTGAATCCTGTAAGTTTTTGTTCGTGTTGTTGTCAACTCTCGTCCAAGTAACGAACCGTTATGCTATGATGTCTTTCAACCTTATCAATAATATTAGGGAGAGAAAGACAGCCTTCTTCAGATATGAATGTTTTTTCTGACTGGAAAGTAATTGTTGGGTTGATCATAATTGTTTGCTTATCAAACTTACTTTCTTTTCTTTTCTCTATCCATGATGAAACTGCGATAATTCTGACATCTTGACCGATTTGTGGGGCAGCAAGACCTACTCAATCATATTCCCACATAAGTTCTCTGAGAGCATAACAAAGAAGTTGTATAGGATCACTAGCAATATCTTCTCAATCAAGCTCTTTACAAACAGCTCTTAGTTGTTTGTTGTCTTTTCAGAACTGTAGTGGAAAGAAATTTGTCAAGTAGTTGAGAGTATGTTTTCTGTTCATGCACACAAAAAAGATCAAAAAGTGCGCCAGACTTGCAAAAAGCATAATGCAATATAATACTCTAGCCAGATGATGTATTCGGAGAGAATAATAATCATCAGTAGAAGCTTCTGAGGAAACATTGCTCTCAAAAACCTCTATTGCTTGCTGCTTCTGTACAAATTGACAATTGTATATATTGTATCACTTTGTCCTTGAAAAGCAAGATCAAAACACTAAGCTCGTCGCCAGTCGCAATCGAAAACTTCTTAGATTACGGAGAGGTGGCAGAGTGGTCGAATGCGACAGTCTTGAAAACTGTTGTCCGTTCACGCGGACCGTGGGTTCGAATCCCACCCTCTCCGATTGTTTATACTCTTACTAGTGTATGTATCCACGCCAATTCAGCTTAATGAAGTCAATTCTTACAGCCGGTGTACTCATGCTTTTTTCCTATGTGATTGTCCAAGCGAACCAGATGAAGGTTCAGGAAGCTTCACATCAGGTGCCTCATAGATTTGTAACAACAGATGATACAAAATCTGCTCTCATAGAACTAAATGAGTTAGATCTCATTCCTGTAGAGTCAAGTGATGGAGTGAGAAAGCATAGAATAAAATGAGGAGAAACACTATTAAGTGTTGCTGCTTATTATGGAACAACAGTCGATAGAATAAAAGAAACAAACAATATAGAGACAAATACCCTTTCAGTATGAGAGGAACTATATATCAGTCAGGTCCCAGGTATTATTCATACGCTCAAAGAGAATACAAACTTTCTCCTTTTTGCGAACAAATATGAATTGCCACTAGAGGATATGTTGACACTAAACTATGCAACACAAGAAGAGCTACCATTGTATGCAGATACAGAGGTGTTTTTGCCTATTACGATAGAAAAAGCTTACGACTTAGGCCTCGAAATCAAACCTAAGCCGAAACCAGTACCAGTAGTGAAGCCACAGCCGAAGGTGGTAACATACAAACCAGCAGCTAAACCAATTGCGCAACCAAAACCAGTTGCTAAGCCTGTGGCACAACCAAAGCCTGTGGCGCAACCGAAGGCAGCAGTTCAACAAAAGGTAGTGGAGAAGAAACCAACACCAGTAACATGTCGTGTAGACCAGTGTGTGCACAACAAGAAATGTTATGATAAGCCAGAGTTTGCAGTGTGTGCTCCAGATGACACACAAAATGCTTGGGTATGTATAAATGGTTATGTAGACACGGGTAGTACATGTATATCTGTAGAAGAGCAAAAAAGAATAGCTGAAGAACAAGCAAAAATTGCAGCAGAAAAGAAGAAACAGCAAGGAAATATCTACGCAGGTAAGATTGTTGCTACACGATACGATAACAGTACGAGAGTAAGCAATGGTTTCTATATAGGACAATGTACATATTGGGCAGCAAAACGTAGGCCAGATATCTTCCCATATATAAGTGCTACTGAACAAACAAGACCATTTAGGGGAAATGCAAACGCGTGGCTTAGAAATGCTCAGGCTGCAGGATTGGCCACAGGACCAAACCCAACAGTATGATCAATAGCTGTAGACATCCACGGATGATATGGTTATGGACACGTAGCAATTGTAAAAGAAATTAGACGAGATCTTGGGTTATTGTTAATAGAAGATATGAATGGAGTTTCAGGAAAGGGTTATGTAGACCACCGTTGGGACACTATATCAAAATATGAAGGATTCATTTATTAGGCCAAAAAAGGGGTCAAAAAAGATTGGTTGTTGGATAGACAAAAATTCTTGTTTACGGTAACAAGAACAGTATTCTATCGTATATAAATTTTATTATTGCATAGCACAATGCCTCGCGAACAAGCAATATTTGCTGGAAACATGAATGAATATGTCCGCAAAACATATAAGAAACCTACAAAGAAAGTAGTGAAAAAGAAAGAAAAGAGAGAGAAGAGAAAGAGAGTAAATCTCCTAGCAAAGCTCTCTTCTCGAGTTCCGAAGAAGAACCCACTATGATGATGATGGCTCAAAAAAATATTCATCGTATTGTGATGTTTGCTTTTGTTGATATTTTTGGCTGCATACATCTGGTTCTATTTCACCATAACAAAGAATCTTCCTGATGTGAAGAATCTTGAAAATATTGTATTCTCAGAAGCGACTATCCTAACAGATAGAAATGGTGAGGAGCTCTATAAGATGTATCAAGAAAATAGAGACTATGTGCCACTTGATGCAGTATCTGAACACATGGTAAATGCAATTATAGCCGTAGAAGATCAAACATTTTGGAAAAATCCAGGAATAAGTTTCCAAGGAATAACAAGAACAGTATTGTGACAAATAGGTGTTATTGATTATGATTGATGAGGATCGACTATCACTCAACAGTTGTTGAAGAACATCCTTTTGGACACAACAGAAAGTAGATATATAAGAAAGCTAAAGGAACGATCATTAGCTGGAAGATTGAATGACATCATCAAAGATGATATCAAAAAAGAGTACACCGGCCTTTCCAAGGACGAACTACAACAGAGATCAAAAGAAAAGATACTCGAAATGTATCTTAACTATATATTTTTGGGACAAAACGCCTATGGTGTTGAGGCTGCCGCTAGAACATACTTTAATACTACAGCTGATCAATTAGATGTGTTGGAATCATCTATTATAGCATCACTTCCAAAGTCACCTTCTACACTAAACCCATACAAAAACAGAGAACTTCTAATGGGGCGTCTTGTGATACAAAAGTGAGATGATATAGAACCTCTACCAGAAAACATCAAAGATCAAGTAATAAAAAGAATACAAAACAATCTTAAGACAGTGGATTTCGATAAGGCGAATACCAACTCTTTTGTGAAAACAGTAAGAGGGCTATCAGATTTCACCATCACTGTGTGAGATAAGAAATATCAAGTTGCATACGAACCAGGAAGAAAAGATTTTTCACTCATGAATATCTTTGATGAAGAGTATATTGATCAAGTGCAGCTCAAAAAAGCTTTTGTTTCATGACTAGACTTAGAGTTTGAGCAAGGGTCAACAAAAATTGATTCTCCACACTTTGTTCACTGGGTACAAGAGCTCTTGTTGCAGGATTATGATGAAGAAACTTTGTTGAAGTGATGACTGATTGTGAAAACAAGCCTAGATAACAAGGCCCAGAAAGCAGCAGAGCAAGCAGTGGAGCAAAATCGCAAAAACATTGCATCATATGGAGGAAATAATGCCTCTCTGGTATATCTGGATAGTAAGAATGGTGATGTGTTGGCATATGTATGATCAGCTGATTATTTTGACGAGGATATAGATGGGAAGGTAGATATGGTGAGAGCTTCTAGACAACCAGGTTCATCAGTGAAGCCTTTCATTTATGCACTAGGAATAGAAAAACTGTGACTTACGCTCGATACACCTATTTTTGATTTACCAATCACACTAGGAGAAAATAAACCTAACAATGCCGATGGTGAATTCCTCTGATTGCAGCCACTAAAAGAAGCCCTAGGATATAGTAGAAATATTGGTCCAATCAAAACATATATTGCAGCGTGAGGAGAAAGCGCAGTAAAGCCGTATCTCAAGAATCTGTGATTGAGGAGTTTACAGGATGGAGTAAGTTATGGATATCCACTAAGTATAGGAGCATGAGAGATTCAAATGCTGGAGCTAGCAAACGCATATATGCATTTGAGTGCGGCTGGTCAACCTGCGCAGATTAATCCAATTTTGGAAATTAGGACCACCAATGGATCAATTGTGTATCAGAAAGAGGTCAAAAAACAAAGACAAATCATACCTAGTTGAGTAGCTACTATGATACGAAAAGTACTCTCTGATCGTGGAAATGTTCCATCATCATGGGTCAAAAACTTTACCATGAATGGAATAGAAAACTATGCTCTCAAAACAGGAACAACAGATAAAAAAGAAGAAGATGAAAATGGAGAAGAGCTTGTCTTGCCAAGAGA
Source organism: bacterium (assembly GCA_020631605.1). Lineage (GTDB taxonomy): Bacteria > Patescibacteriota > Gracilibacteria > Absconditabacterales > Absconditicoccaceae > JAHDGZ01. The sequence goes on along the minus strand of JAHDGZ010000001.1, from coordinate 54,876 downwards.
TTGATGGATAGCGACATATACACCATCTAAGGTTGCTGTTTTTTGGTGAGGGAACACGGATGGAGCACCAATGAAACAGGATGCTTATGGTTGATGGATTAATAGTCCTGCCATGAAGACTTTCTATGGAGAGCTGCTAACCAATGATCTTATACAAGATGAGACATATCCAGAGTCTGAAACAAAATCAATAACAATAGACAAGCTATCAGGTCGTGCTATAGCATCAAACACACCATCTAAATTTCAAGTAAGCACCATTTGATACGTGCACAATATGCCAGTAAGTGAGTCACGATGAGGATATACGGCAAAGGTAGATACGCTTTGTAATGGTAAATGGACGGAGTTGACCCCACCAGAAGACACATGAAGTGTGTATATAGTTAAGGCACAAAGCTTTATGCCCAACAACGATGACATATCTCAGATCAAGTGATGGTTACAATCAGAATCTGGGTATCGCACTTCTGCACCTACGCAGGTATGTGAAAAGAGATCAGAGGCAAAGGATGATACAATAACGGTACAAATTCTCAAGCCACTGAACAACTCAACTATAACAAAAAACTTTGAAGTACGATATACAATATCTGGAGAGAGACCATTGAAATATGTAAGAGTCTACTTAGATTGAATAGTGGTGGCAGAAGAATCAACGGCTAAGAAAAATGTAACACAAATAGAGAAGATAGCATGATATGCTTGATTAGAGCCGGGAGCACATCAAATTACTGTTGAGGTAGTAGATGAAGATGGATTTGTTAATCGTTCAACCCACGGAGTAAATATCTGATGATGAGACACAGATGGCCCGATCTTATTACAAGATAGAATTCAAGCCACATCAAATGAAGATGGAACATATACTATATACTTGCTATTTAGTGATCTTGGTTCAGTAGTGAAATGATGAAGTCTTTCTGCATGATCAACAAGCAAAAGATTTGATGGTAATCTAACAAGTATCGTGGTAGGATCATGAGCAAGCACAATAAGCTATTCAGTAACAGATATTCACGGAAATACAAACCAAGGATCAGTGTGAGTTGGCCACCTCTTGAGATAGATATATCTTATAGTCAGGCTATCTTAGTTGTATCAAAAACAAAAAATTTCTCATTACCTTTGACTAATGATAGATCATTCTGGCTATCATACAGATATTTTCCTCAGAAAAAATCTGCAATAACATTATATTTCTGTTTCAGTATATCATTAGATTGCGCAAGATGACGGAAGAGTGCATTGTGGTCCATATAGAGATTGAAGCATTCGGACATATCTTCAAATGGATTAGTCTGTCAGTAACCACTACAAAAATCATGTTTATCAACTCAGGATTTTCTTACCTGTTCGCTCTCCCATGTTAATTGATAAAAAAAGATGGAAGGATCATCTACCGCAAATACTTTTTTTCCAAACTCGGTATAACGTTGATGAATGATACTACTAGATCATTGTATGAGACCAAGATCAATGACATGTCATAGTTCATGAACAACAATTTCGAGGTATTCTTTATAGTCTTTAATGGTGTCTGTGTTGATAGTGAGTTGTGACCATCATGCCACTCACCTCCTTCATCACTTGTCTGTGATAGACATTTTTTTGATAGTTTGATCGAGAGATCAATCATCGTAATATTTATCGAGTCTAGCTATGACAAAAATAGCTATAGATTTATAGAAAAAGGAATCTTCGAGTGAGAATGAACCAATGAGGCTAACCTTGTCACATAGTGAAGGATAGCTACGACAAATCAGATCCAAGCGTTGGTAGTATCGTTGCTCATCGCGAGCTGCACCGTGTTCCGTAGAGAGTGCTTCATTGACAGCATCTTCCAACAGTTTATCTGCAGGCAGATTATCATCAGAGGAATAGTTTTCTAAATAGTCAAAGGGACTATATACTAAGGAAGAAATATAGAAAAAAATTGCCAAGCTAGCAAGAATAAAGCCTGCAAAAAAAGATCATATGGTTATTGCTCGCTGTTTTTTACTCAATTTCATCAATCAGATGGCATATAGTACAAACAATCAGACAGAATGAGATCCTTAAGAGGACCTGCTGCATGATGTACTATAATTATATCGAGGGGCTCTTTTTTTGCAAAAATCGCAAGGAGAAAATAATATCATCAGATAACAATGCTCTCAGCACTATCTTTGAGACGATAGATGTTCTTACCTGTTCATCAGCTTATATTCTCCGCTAGTATTGTAAACGATGAAAAAGAGTCCAGTTGAGTAAGTTTATCAAAGAGTGATTGTGAAATATGTTTAGCGCTACTTAAAATAAATATGCGCTTATGTGGTTGTTCCTTGAGCAAGTTGACTAGCTGATTCTGGTCACGACAATGTGTGAAACTTTTGGTCGTTGTATTCCCCTGTGCAAGTCGTGTATTGTTGCTTTTGTGATTTGAACAAAAGAGAACTTGGTGTCCAGAGAGCACTTCCAAGAATTCACTAAATTCTGTATACGAATGAGCTTGTGAGAATGTATAGTGCAAATACTTGTTATCTTGCATCTTTTTGTCTACACGCATTACAGAGTTGAGGGTTTTTACTATGTTTTCTCGTTGTGTCTGTATCCCTCAAGACTCTTCTCCCCAAGAACTTCGACAAGAGTCGGAGAGGCTAAGTATCTTCCCTCGAAGTTTATTGGTATTGAAGTAATCATCATTTCAGATGATAGGATCCAATTCTAAGTAACGAGCATCTACACCAGTAAACTTTTTAGTTACCTCAATCCCCAATGTCCCCAAGAAAACAGTGAATGATTGCTTAAAGGAGTACAGAAGTGCTGCAATTTTCTTGTTCTCTTGAACGTCGAATCCCTCCAACATACTACGCCTGCGAAAAACATAATACCACTGGTCCAACAAGAGAGAAAAATAGTTAAGATCTACCCTTTGTGAGCTATATTTATTATATGTATAGTGCCGCCAGTCTGCATCCAAGAAACAGATCGTATACTCATCATAGTCAGGATTGTCTAAGAGATGATACAGTCATCCATGGGTCATTAACATGATTGGTTGTTGTTCGGATTTGCTACTGACTTTACAGAGTTGATACAATTTATAATCGTCATTTCTCAGATCAATGATGCGAAGTCATTGTTTATCATGACTGAGATACTTGACAATAAATTGCCATTCAAAACTCGCAAGTCTTTCTTGGTTTGCGATCTGAGTTAGGATTCAATGGTCCCAAATCTGTTCTCCTTTAGCAAATCAAAGTGAGTATTGTCATAAGTCGTGGAGGTGATGTTTGATGATATCGAGCTTCTGTCTTGTGTGAACTGCATAAATTATAGGCTGATCCTGACATGTACGTTCCAGAAATTCTCTAAGGGGAATATTTCACATATATCGAGTAGATGTAGTCTTCAATCAAGATAACGTTAGTGGATCGTAGTTTGAATCTAACTTTTTTGATAGTGATACTGGTTTGCCAAACTGTGGCATTTCAACACGCAGGACACGAGGATCTGTTTCAAAAAATGGATCAAGATCCTCTGCTCTGGAGAGAACTGTTTCTAGCCCAGGATACTCAACACACAGTCCTTGAATTTTTTCATAGAGAAAACGAAAGAGTCATAGACTGACAAAGCTATCATACAGTGCATCATGATAGGTAGAGTTTCAATTATCAACTGCTTCTCATTTTTCATCTACGAAAACAAGGCTTGCTCCATATTCTTGCGAGACACTTTCCCACAATACTTCGAGCGAATAGCTAGATTGATAGTGCAGCAACATACTACCTCGAACATATGTATCTATAGTTCAGAGAACTTCAACTTCTGGCCAATATTTTTTAAGAAATCACAAATCAAATCAGATGTTGTGTCCGATAAGAACTGATTCTGGACCAATCAGTTTTTGTATAATAGGAAGAAGATCTTCTATAGAGGGAGACTCTTGAAGATCAGCTAGCTGCAATCAAGTGATGTGGCTAACAACTGATTTGAGTTCTTTGATCTTTTTCTTTGGCTTGATAAGAGACTGAAAAGATTCTATTATCTCAAAGCGTTCATTGGAGACCACGATTCCTATTTGAATAGGCTCATCCTTGATAAGGTCTAGTCCTGTAGTCTCAAAATCTATAGCAACATAGCGAATATTATTTTTTGTGTGAAACATAGAAGGGTAGATGGTTGAAGATATCACAACTCTAGTAAAATCATGAAACGAAACAAGGAACTTATTATCCAACTAGGGGCTTTATTTCTTGTGACAAAGGAAACGAAATCAGAGCAAAAAGATTTTCAAAAATCAATGAACATTGCACAACACTAGTCTTGCAAGATGCCACAGATGAAATATATATAGATATCCTTATCCTCTAACTCATTACATGAACCTATTGGATCTCATTGATAAATATATGGTGTATCTCGAGTATGAGAAAAATATGAGTCCCAAAACAATAGAAAACTACTCCTTGTGGCTGAATAGATTGGTGCAGCAAGTGGGAGACATCGATATAAAAGAGCTAAATCGTATGCACCTACTTGATTGGAGATTGGCATTAACTAAAAAAAATCTCAGCAAAAAAACAATAAACTATCACATCATTGCGGTAAGAGCATTTCTGAAATTCTTACACAAAATGGACATAGATTGTTTAGCTCCAGACAAAGTAGAGCTTGCTAAAGTACCACCCAATGAGGTTAGCTTTCTCACTGATACGGAGATTGATTTGTTGTTAACTGCTCCAGAAAGGCGATGCAAAAAAGAAAATAAACGTTGGAGAGACAAGGCAATACTACGAACTCTCTATGGGAGTGGTTTGCGTGTAACTGAGCTGATTACATTGAAAATCTCTGATCTACCGACCGAGTGACAGCAAATGCAAATCATAGGAAAGGGTAGAAAATTGAGATCAGTGTTTCTGACAAAAGAGGCACACACCATCATAAGAAAACGACTACATTTCAGAGAAGATGATGGTTTGTATGTGTTTACGAGTGTATCAAACAACAAAGGAGCCGCTATACATGTAACAAGAAATGCTGTAGAAGAGATGGTTAGAAAGTATGCTCGTCTCGAGTGAATTAAGAAAAAGGTAACCCCCCACGTCCTCAGACATAGTTTTGCAACAAGCCTACTCAAAAAGTGAGCAGACATAAGGGCAGTTCAAGCCTTATTAGGTCATGCCTCTATCACAACAACACAGATCTACACCCACGTAGATGATCAACATCTGAAAAAAGTACACGACTTACTCAATTAGAAACATCCTATTGGCTAAGATACAACAGAGGATCATACGTCCCTTCCATAACATCTATGAGTCTGTCATCAGCAAGGTATTCTCATTGCTGTTCAGTGACAATAGTTCGCCTGTTACGTAAATGTTTGAGTTCAGAAAGACTATTTTTTTGTCGTTGAAGAGAATTCCATGAAACAAAGGGAGAAAGCATCTCATGTGACCAAAATGCGTATTGTTGAGCGTTGGCTCAGACAAGGTAATCTTCCATGATGGCCAATACTTCATTATGAACATTTGAATCACTATTAACTACCCATCACCGTCATCTGCTTGGATAGGAAAATCATCAAGAGGGAATCGGAGAAAGGTTAAGTCAATCTCGAGAGAATCATGGGTAGTATGTTCTCCAAGCACTAAGTTGAGAGAGATATCCCAAGGATGCACTTGTTTCATAATACGCAAACAAACAACCAACGAGGTGGTCAATACAATAAGGGTCATTTTGGTTCGTGCTCCAAGACCTAAGACGCAAAGTATCCCATGAGTTATTTGATGTTATGAGGCTAACAAAGGCTTCTCGTCTTTTGGGAGAAACAAAGGAAAGTGAATCATCAATAATCCGTGACCAGATAGATGCATGTCATGGTAGAAGTTCTCCTCATTTTTTCCATAATTCTTGTGAGATAGAATCTCGTCACCATCATACGGCAAATGAGTGTTTTTCTGGATTGAGTAGAGCATAAGTAGTTAGCTCATCCCACGTAGGGTTTCATTTCAAAGAGTGAAAGAGAACTGGTGGATCTAGCAAGTAAGGAAAAAATGTTCATTGGTCATGTTGAAAGAGATCCTGCCGTTCAGGATGCACAGCTCAGAACATATCAGAGGGAATACGAACTCTTGCCATAGAATCCTGATAGAGATTTCTCCAATCAGAAGGAACCAATGCGATATCTGAACCAGCCAAGTCATCAGAAATGCTGTCATTATATTCACCAATGCTTCCTGGATGCACAAAACGAATAGTTGTATTATGTTCTTTTTCCATGCGATCAAAGAATACTTGCCAAGCATCATTAAAAAACCAACCTGGCATTGTAACCGTTACAACGGATGGAGCAGATTGATGATCTCAGGTTGTTTGAGTGGTAGAGACATCAGGAATAAGTTCAGCCTTTCCTTCAAGAACATCATCAACACGAGTAATTGTTTGCTGTTCATCACTTATTAGATCTATTTCTCAATTACCAAAAATACCGCCAGTTGACCACACCCAACGTAGTCCCAAGAAGAGCAACAAAAGTGCTCAAATCACAATACTAATTCATAGTAGCTTGCGGAGCATGCAATACAAGTAAGTAAACGTTATACTAAGTATACTCAGCAATAAGCAGAAAATCAAAAAATCCCGGCTTTCACCGGAATTTTTATGTAGGAGAATGATAGAAAAGAAATACTATTTATCCATATTGTTCATCATAGAGTTTTACTGACTTTTTGACACATTCAATTGCTGTTGCGCGATCATGGTATCCTGGAACAGAAACAATGTTTTTTTCTCACTTTTTTAGTTCCTTATAAGTCTCAAAGAAATGTTTGTATTCTTTGAGGTTGTGTTTATTTAGATCAGCAAGATCAGTTACATCTTCTCGACGCTTGTCGTCTACTGGTACAGCGATAATTTTCCAATCAGATTCACCTGAATCTATCATTTCCATAACGGCAACTGGACGAACACGAACGAGAATACCTGTTTGTAATGGATAAGTTGTTAGTACGATCACATCCAATGCATCATTATCATCCCAAAGAGTTTGAGGAACATATCCATAGTCAAATGGATATGGAGCAGCGCTATAGTTAGCTCTATCAAGTGCTATTAGTCAAGTTTCCTTATCAATTTCATATTTATTAGGAGATCCTTTGGGTATTTCAATAATACAATTCATCTCTTCTGGGATGTTTTTCCCACGAGGTACGTCATGTCGTAGATTCATTGCCATGTGTTAATGCTAAGGTGTAAAACAGTTTCATAATACTAATAATCATGACAAGACTTGCAATCATTTCAATGATATCCAAGAAGTTGATATAAAAAAGATATGAGATTGGTCTAAATTTTGACAGCAAAACATAAAGTAACTATAATCAGATAGTGCTTTATTTGTACTAGAAGAATGATAACAGAGATCTTAGGGAAAATTGAAAACGACTCATTAGTGTCTGACGTACATCTAGCAACAGGTGAGCACATAGCCTATAGAAAAAACGGAGATATAGTAAGAGATAGCAACTCTGCCAAAATATCTTCAGAGCAGTTGCATGCTATAGTGATGGATCTTATGTGATGAGATACAACAAGATATGAAAAATTTAAAACAAAGAAAGACGCAGATTTTTCTTATGTGTCTAACAATCATATACCTTATAGGGTAAACGCTTATTTCAGCACAGGAAAGTTAGCGGTGGTACTGAGAAAGATCAACAGGACAGCAAGAAAGTTGGAGGAACTAATGTTTAGTGATACTGCAGCTGCTATCAAAGAGAAGATTCTACAGAGAAAGAAGGGGCTCTATTTGGTAACAGGGGCAACGGGTTCAGGTAAGTCTACATCACTAGTATCTATGTTAGAACATATCAACAAGCAGAGAAAAGAACATATCATAACTATCGAGGATCCGATAGAATTTGTTTTTACGCCTGATAAGTGCCTTATTTCCCAAAGGGAGGTAGGAAATGATACTGCTTCTTTTGCAAATGCATTGAGAGCAGCCATGCGTGAAGATCCAGATATTGTCTTTGTAGGAGAAATTCGTGACCGTGAAACGGCTGAGTCAGTGCTACGTATGGCAGAAAGTTGACACCTAGTGTTCAGTACGTTGCATACACCTTCAGCGGCATTTACGATAAATAGATTTATTTCCTTTTTTCCTCCAGACATTCAATCAAGTGTCTGTGAAAGATTGGCAGACATACTCACATGAGTACAGTCGCAGATGTTGGTTAAAACAGCAGACAAGAGTCAAAGAATTGGTGTTTTTGAGATTATGTTTGCAACAGCGTGAATTAGAAACAATATCAAAAAAAGAGATATCTCACAAATAAATTCATTGATAGAGACATCAGCAGGAAGCTGAATGATTAGCATGAAAAAATATGCAGAAAAACTACTAGAAAAGTGACTTATTAGCCACGAAGTAGTGGATCACATTAGCAAGCAATTAAGGATGAATTAATCGTTTATTAGTAGAAAAAAATATGGTAGACTCACTCGGTCAATACTCTCCTAGATGAAAGAAAAAATTATCAAAAAAGGAAGTAGCAGAGCTTCGTCAGAACATGAAAAAGGTACCAAAAATTCAAGAAAAGTCAGATGAGTTTCATTTAGAACAGTCTAAACAAGCTGAACAAGAGTTGAGTGAAAAACTAGTAGACAATACTGAATGAGCGAATGATATGTCTCAATTGATACCAGAGACCAAAAACGAAAAAAGTACACTATGGTCACAAATGCGGGTTCGAATTGTTGACAAGTTTAGCTAAGCTGACTATAATTATACTCAGAGATAAGTTTAGTTGTTTCAGAATCCATTATGGCAGATACTCAAGCAGTAAGTATACTAATCAAAAAGCACCTACCAGAAGATATATGGGAAGTAGCATGAAAATTTTCTCTCCCTGAGAAATTCTTAGAAACCATGCCAGACCTTATCGAGCTAGTCTTGAGATCTAGATCAATGGACAAACATGAAGAGAAGCAAAGTTGGTTCAACTTGATGCCGTTGATGAATGATGAACAGATGGCTAAGCTTCGTGATATTCTCACAAGAGAAAAGAACAAGCTTGCTGAGATTGAAAAGAAGTATGAACAAAAGAAAGTAGAGATCAAAAAGAAATATCTCTTGAAACGACAGAATATGTGATATATCAAAAAGGTTCAAAACATTAAGGATCAAGAAGAGGTCCATAGAGAGCAAGAGGTAGAAGAAGCAGAGAGCTTACTAGAGAATATTTAAGTAACAGTGTTACAATGAGAAAAAGTAATAGTAAAAAAATAGTATCATTGTTTTTGACTAGCGTACTAAGCATATTCTTGTCTAGTATGCTTTTTTTCTCATGGAGTTCTGCTGATATTATTGATGATGTGTTTCGTCCGTCGCTCAATAGAGACACAGTGATTAATCTATGACAGGACAAGGATGCTGTGTGAAACAGAGTCTTCAAATGATGAATAGACGTGGTAATATGATCAGGAGCAGAGGTAAGAGATTCTCTTTTAGTAAGTATTTCAAAAACTCTATTAAGGATTACGCTCATACTCTGAGTAACCATGACCATACGAAATGCTATCAAGTTTGTCCTAGCAGCATGAGATTCAGCAAAACAAGGAACAGCAGCAAAACATATAGGATATATAGCTTTAGGAATTATTTTGGCATTAGGGTCAGTAGCAGTGATCTATATCATAACTTCATTAAGTAAGTCTATCTTTTAAGTAAGTGAAACATATGTACCCATCGCGTAAACATCTAGCTGTGAATATCTCAGTACCAACCACAGATCCAGATCCCCTCATAATCGATGCACAGCCATCAACTATTACTGCTGATGAAAATTTTTTTTGGGAAGCAATACAGTTTGTTAATGAATACTTACGATTCATTCTGATTGTTGTGGCTTTCTGAGTAATAGTGTATACCGGCTTTTTGTTAATGACAAGTCCGAGTGAGGATGGCTTCAAAAAAATAGGAAAAATGTTGGTCAGTGTCATTGTGGGTATATTAATTGCAGTCTTCGCTTACGTTTTTGTTAGTCTCTTGGCTAACCTGTTTTAAGAGCTTTTTGAGCAAGATCTACTACAAGCTTCACCTGACTTTCTATAGTATGATCGGTTGTATCGATAGTAATTGCATCAGTCGCTTTTTTGTTAACAGCATGTGGGCCTAGATAGTCTTCTCGATCTCTATGTTCTACCTCTTTGCGTATATCATCCATATTAGCACTTAGTCAAAGTGCCTCTTTTTGTTTATATCTTCTGAGGACTCTTACTTCTAAATCTCCTTCCAGAAAAACTTTAAGTGGCGCATCATGGAAAACAACGGTTCCCATATCACGACCATCAGCAACAATCCCACCATTAACTCAGTAGGCATATTGCATTTCACCTAGGGCTTTTCTGATTCACGGAACACTGGCAATCTTATAGATTTCCATTGCAACTTTCTTGGTTCTGATCTCACGTTCTACATTTTCTCCATTCAGGAACATATCGTCGTTTTCAGTCTCACTGTTGTGTTGAAAGACCAGATTGATAGATTGCATCATTGCTACTTTTTCGTCGGCATCAGCATTTATGAGATTGTTTCTCATAGCGTAGAGTGTTACTGCTCTATACATTGCCCCCGTATCTAAGTAAGTGTATCACATGATTTTCGCGACACCTTTTGCGGTCACACCTTTACCGGTTGCAACAAATCAATCAATAGCTATCACGATTTTGTCCATGGGCGATACTACAACTTAAAAAATACTCGTCAATGAGAGCCTTCTATCAATTTCAAGAGCCAACGCCTTAAAATAATAAGGAGATGTTCCGATCTCTTCTTTATTAGCAGAATTAAATTTCTTCAGAAGCAATGCAAGCGGATAGTTTTGATATTGCAGATCTGCCTGACGATCTATGACTTTTTGATTATGATAAGGAACAGTAGACATGAAACCTTCCAAGATTTTGTGGTTTCAGGAAAAGTAGAAAGCAATAGAGCCGGTGAAAGCACCTTGGATTCTTCAAAGTTTGCTAGAAGAATACGCAGAAAAAAGCGCCTTTTTTTTCTCTGAAATGAAGCGCTTTCTTTTGTTTTTCTTTTTCCATTCATCCATGTTAACAATTTTGTTCATGGCATTGCAGAAAATAAATTCTTAGCTGATATGTTTCATCACCTCTTCATGTATCTCTTCAATACTTCCACTCGCATCTATAGTAATCAGATTACCATGTTCAGAAAATTTTTCAACAATAGGAAATGTTTTTTCATAGTACTCTTGTAGTCTGATGTTCATAGTTTCTTCGTCTTCTCCCTTACGAGCTCTAGCCATCATTCTTGTGAGAGATTGTTCATCTGAAAGCTTGAAATAGATTCACAAAAGATCCCTGTTATGTTCTTTCACAGTATCCATAAGAGCATCAAGCTGCGTAAGTGTTCTTGGGTATCCATCGATGAGCATTCCTTTGTTTTCACTATATGCAGTGTAAAAATACGCATTGAATATATGAATAGTTACGTGATCGTTGACAAGTTTACCTCCATTCATTTGGTCAACAACATAACGACCAATTGCGTTATCATTGCTTACCAATCACCTAAAAATGTCACCAGTTGAGAGGTGCGTGTAAGTCTTTCATACTTTTTCCAGCATGAGTGCAGCCTGAGTTCCTTTTCATGCTCAGGGGATTCAAAAAAGCAATATATCCTTCATGATGATATCGAATAGGTAAATATAGATAAGTCTTAGTTGGCAATAGATGATCAATGAGTGCCTGTATGATGAGATTACTTCTTTTCTAGATTGGTTGTATTGTGCAAAAAAACCTCTGCTACTGCATCAAAACTACTATCTTTTTGTGTAAATACAACATCAAATACATCAGGAAAGGTGTTATTTTTATATTCTTTACCGTTTGTGAAACCTATATTGATAAGAGTAGATGGTTCAAAGTGTTCTGTTACCATATGAGCATCTCCCAAAGAGTCTCCTGCTTGGATAGCAAACTTTTTATCGCTAATGCCATATTTGTGATAGTCTACATGCATCTTTGTAAAAGGAGTAATAAGATCTGGATCATAGTCACTACAGAAACCATTCTTATCCGTGATAAAGTCATTAGATTTGATATGAAGGCATGGATGATCAAGATCAAAGCCTGATGCTTGAATCGCATAACGAATCAAATTACCGATTCCTGAACTTATGATCAATACCTGCACTTTTCTTTCTAAGAGATCTTGTATGAGTTTTTTCGCTCATGGCCTCCAGGATAAATCGGTAAGATCAAACGTCGCCATAGGAACAGATCGTTCAACAGCTTTTTTCATAGTAAAGTCCCACCAATGATTCATCTGTTTGTTCTTAAATGATTCAAAATCTAACTGCTCTTTCATACGAAGAGCAGCTTGAGGTAGTATTAAATCTTCAGAAATGAGAGAACTTTCTAATTCTTCATATGATCTACTATTTTCTATACAAATCATATATTGTTTCATAGCAACCAATACTCATTCAGAATCCAAATCACAGTGATCAATAGGTGCAAAACTATTAAATCATTTGTGTATCAATGTCCCATCAAAGTCAAAAACCCATACGCTCTCATCGAGAGAGAATGTGGAAAGAAAAGAGTTTAGCTTGTCAGCGTTTACAGTAATAATGTCTTTTTGTGATAGTGCATCTAGAGTCATCATCAGTAGATTAGGCTAAAGCTATCTGTCGCCAAAACTTATAGTTAATTTGATAATAGACAAGAGAAAGCTAATCTAGAAGTGGTTATACAAACAAAGTTATTAATGATAGTTTTTGAAACGAGAAAGCACACATTTAGGCCAAGGTATAGATGAAAAGAAAGAGCAGAAGATATCTATAACCTCTTCTCTTTTGAGATTGAAAAAATTGCTAGGCAATGGCTCAAGCAAACTATGAATGTTTTGGATGATAATCGAATCGTTGAGAAAAATTGAAAAAAAATATCTTCACAACAAGAGATGGATGCAATAGTTGATCGCTGAGCAGATATGTTGTTTATTGAAATCAAATGTAGCAATGGCATTAAAGCGAATAGACAGAACGCAAGAAAAAGAGCGAAAAGGCAGTTGTCTACTGCGCTGAAAACAGTAGAATGAAAGTTAGATGCAAAATGAGCACTCTTACACGTTTCTAAGTATTACACATGATTTCAGCATATCTTTCCTTCAGGAGAAAAAAAACAAAAAAGTAGTATTTCTACAGTCACCAGGAACATAAAGTGAACAAGCTACAGCTTCAATGAATACAAAGTTTCAGCACAAAAGATGTATAACTGGTGAGTTGACCATAGTGTAGTATCAGACAAAGATTTATACAAGAAACGAGAAGACATTATTTTAGGAAAATAGAAAAACCATCAGCAGTGCTGATGATTTTTTTGTCTGAAAATAATATATTATCTCTTACTCCAAGTAGGTGCTTTTCTCGCTTTCTTGAGTCCAGGTTTTTTACGTTCTTTGATACGTCCGTCTCTCTTTAGAGTTCCAGCTGACTTCAATGTAGGTCTGATTCCTTCATCCTCTATGATAAGTGACCTAGCAAAACCTAGCTTGATAGCATCAGATTGACCAGCCAATCAACCACCTCTAATGGTGATTTCTGCATCAAATCCCTTGTGGAAATTCTTGTCTATTACGAGAAAGGGTCTGAGTGCATTATCAAACATATACCAGTTACCTCCAAAGTATTCTTGTAGACTTACTTGTTTTCCGTTAGCCTTAGTTACTGTGAATTTACCTGATCAGCTTTTGAATAGTTTAACTACAGCTGTAGATGATTTTCTTCTTCAAACTGCGTATGAATACTTTTTGCTTGCCATTCTGATACGTGATAATGATTAGTAAAAAAATATTATTCTCCCATGAGAGGGATAAGTGTCATCTTCTCGTAGCTATGATCTGCACCTACGAACATCTTAAGTCTTTTCATTCTCTTTTTTCTTAGCTTGTTTTTAGGGAGCATTCCTCTTACAGCCAACCAGAGTACTTTACTAGGATTGCTGTTCATCATCTCCTCTAGACTCTTACTTTTTACGTTACCTTTCCAACCACTGTATGTGTGATACATCTTGTTGAAGAGCTTGTATCCAGTAAACTTCATTTGTTCAACATTAGTAACAACAACAAAGTCTCCACAGTCCCAGAAGTCACATGAGTGTGCCTTGTGTTTACCTTGGATTTTCTTTGCTATTTCTGCAGCCAATCTTCAAAGCGTTTGTCCAGCAGCATCAACAAAATACCATTGTCTCTCCTTTTCCATAACATCAGGTTTGACGTATAACGTTCTGTTGAGGTCAGTTTTTGTGAATCTCATTGTTCGTAGTATATTGAAATGATTAAATAGATAGTATGTTATCAGATGTTTTTACAATAGTTTAACAAGTATTTTCATACAAGCATCTCAAGGTCTGTATCCAACTTTATAGTCAGAAACAAAACTTTTCTGATCCTTATCCTTATATTGTGGAACAAGATCACGAACTACTTTCTTACCAGCATCTTCTCAAAAGATAGTTGCCTTTACAAGTCTGATATTTTCTCTTACAGCGTCTTGATCAGTCTCATATTGAGAGTAATTTTTTACAAGTCTAGAGAAAAACTTGTCAGCATATGCCTTAAGAGATCTTGCCTTTGCAGGAGTCGTTGTTATAGATCAGTGAAGCACAAGGCTTGTTAGTAGGTTCCTCAGAACGATACTTTTCTTTTTTGCTCATGATTCGAGCAATACTGATCTTTTTTTTCTGTGTCTCATGGGTAGTCCAAACTACAATGTATAAAAATATATTTATGATCCTAAGAGAGATTTGTTGATGTTTCCTAGTGCACTAGTAATCTCTTCAATAGCCTTTCTTCAAACTCATTTCATAAGAAGAAGTTCTCCTTTCTTCTTTTTTTCAAGATCTTCAACATAGAGGATGTTGTTTTTAATGAGAGCGTTTCTTGTTCTCTCACTCAATGGAAGAGCATCGATAGGCATAGTTTTTATATGCATTTCTTCCTCTATTGCTTGTTTGTCAGTACGTAGGTCATCATACTCGATCAACATAGATCTATCTACATAGACATCATCGAATATAAATAACTTAGCGTATGAAGCTAATACTTCTCCTGTAAAAGCCAAGAATTCTTTTGGAGAAATACCTGAGTGACTCATTTTAACTTCAATCATTAGTCTGTCTTTTACTCATCACTTTAGATCATCAATTACTTGTTCAACATCATAAGTAACATAGTCTACTATTTTGAAGTCATTGTCTAAAAGAAGCATCTGAGCATCTCTACCCTCTTTTTTATCTTCACGAGACTCCAAGAAATCAATACTATAGTATCCGTATCATTTCTCTACTCTAATATCAAACGTTAGCTCAACAGAAGGATCAGAAATTTCACAGATATATTGGTCAGGATTAAGGACAGCAACACCAGTTGGCATTTTAAGTTCTTTAGCAGTGAATATTCCAACTCATGAAAATTTTTGAGTGATCCACATTTCGCTATCCATGTTTTCATCTAGCTTGAAACGAAGTTCCTTTAGGCTGAGTAGAATATCAATAACGCTTTCTTTTACTCAGTCAATTACATGATATTCATGTGGTGCTCAAGACACTTTCACTCATGTTATAGCACCTCAGAAATCATATCATAGCATGATTCTTCTTACAGCATTTCCTAGTGTGTGTCCAAATCATCTTGGCAAGAATTCTAGAGAAAATTTCATAGTCTTGTCGTCAATGTTGTCCATTATGATCTTAGGTATGCCTATGTATTGTTGGATATCTAGCATGTGTAGTATGACAAAAAAGAATAAATGAAATGATATATGATAAGCAAAAAAATATTATACTCTAGCGTAGAACTCTACAACCTTCAATACATCAACAGGAACATTAATATCTTCTACCTGTGGCACATCAAGAACCTCAACAGTAAGCTTAGCAGCATCTACCTTAAGCCATGATGGAGCCTTAAATCACTTCTTGCTAGCAATAGAACTATAGAGAGGCGAATCATGTAGCTTCTTTCTTACTTCAATAAGATCTCCCGCTTTAACAAAAGTAGATGGTATATTATGTTTCACTCCATTAAGAGTCAAGTGACCATGATTTACCATTTGTCTTGCTTGCATGATCGTGTTTGCGAATCAAGCTCTCAAGATAGTAGCATCTAATCTTCTCTCAAGAAATTGTAGAACAGCAGCATCATGACTAATGTCATTGTTTTTAGCGTACTGAGAAGAGATGTTAGTAACTAACTTAGCGAATTGCTTCTCTGAAAGAAGATACATCCTTTTAAGAACTTGCTTATTTCTAAGCAACTTTCCATATTCAGACATTCTGCTCATTCCTCCTTTACTTTTTTGACCAGGAAGTGCTCTTCTCTTTCTTACGTCATATTTTGGAGATCAGAATAGATTAACCTTCTCTCTTCTACATCGCTTGAACTTTGGTCCTGTATACTTCATTTTTTGGTAAACGTACTATAATGTAAAGATTTACAATAATCATATGATATTAGTTTCTCTTAGGTCTTTTTCTTTTGCATCCTCCGAATTGTATAGGAGTTGCTTCTTGTATGTAGTTGATATCTACAGAAGAAAGTTCATTGATGGCCTTGAATATACCATCTCTAGCCATCCCAACACCCTTGAAAATTATTCCAATAGTTTTGAGGCCTATTCCACTAGCATCTTGTAGAATTTGTTTCGTTAACATCTCAGCTGCATAAGGCGTACTTTTCTTAGCTCATTTGAATCCTAAGTTTCCTGTTCCTGAGCCAAAGATTTTGTTTCACTGTTCATCAGACAAAGTTACAATAGTATTGTTACTTGTCGTGCGAACATGAAGCACTCCATTAAGTAGTTTGATATCCTTCTTCTTTTTTACTCTTTTTCTCACAGCCATGGTGATGTGATGACATATAGGTTAAAATAAGCTATTTTAGTTACAAATTATTTTAGTATTGGTCTTACTCTTGCTCTCCCACCAAGTTTCTTAGCAGTTCTAGCATTTTTTCTTGTGTTTTGTCCTCTAGTTGGAAGTCACACATTGTGCCTCATCCCCCTATATGACTTAATTTCTTTGAGTCTCTTTATGTTAGCTCACACTTCTCTTTTGAGATCATTTTCCAGTGTAAGAGTTTTTAGTTTGTCTAGGATAGTTTTTTGTTCTTCCTCAGTGATATCCTTAACTTTTTTCATGTGGTCAATTTTAACTTCTTCCAACACTTCTTTTGATCTGACTCTACCGATCCCATAGACCATAGTAAGTCATATCCAAATAGATTTATTGTCTGGAATAACATGTCCCATAATTCTTAACATAATCTTTTCAATACAATGAAGTAAATGTGAATATTGTTGTTCTCTTATCCTTGTCTCATTTTGTCTTTACCACTTCCTCGACCATTTTTTTTACGACCGTGCTGTAGTTTGTACACTCTGCGGACACCCCTTTTATTTCTTCTTACTTTACAGAAGAGTCCTTTCTTTTTGTCTTTTTCGCTGATCTTAACAGAAGATTTTACTTTCATGATGTGTTGGTGCTAATGTATAAGTAAAGTAATGGGTTAGTGGTTTATCTTTTTCTTGATCCATTATTCTTTCTTGGTTTGTCTGTCGGTGGTCTTCAAGTAGCTCAGTTGCTTCCATTTGTATAAGGATTTCATCTGTGCCTATATGTGATACGTCATTTGCTGATATCGTATTGATTGATCTCAACATCTACTCGATCACCAGGAAGAAGATTGATGTGATATTTCTTCATTTTCCCTCACTTGTATGCCTGCATCACAAAATCTAGCTCTTTCACTTTGACTTTGTAGTGACCGTTAGGAAGAATCTCAAGGACCTCTCCAGGGTACAGCATTTTCTCGTCATCTGCCATTAAACGCTTATTTTTTTGATAGATAAAGTACTATGAAGTGCTCTAAATCATATTTTTCTACTATATCTATTCTTTCTTTTGAATTTATGTACGTGTAGTTTGTCTCACCTAGTATGCTCAGTTATTTCACATGCTACAGTTGCTCAAGCTACAGTAGGTTTCCCTACCTTTACTGTTTTTCCGTCTTCTGAAAAAACACTAAGAGCATCAAGTGTGATCTTATCACCTTCTTTGTTGTCTGACATTCTATCTACACTGATAGTGTCTCCTTCTGTTACTATGTATTGGTGTCATTGAATCTCTATGATTGCGTACATTATAGTCTACTAATAATGGGGGTAAAGTTCTGTGCCTGAATGTGTGTCGAAATTGACTTACATAATCTTTCCAAGCTGAGAAAGAGTTTGATACTTCTTTCTATTGCTCCTGTATGCCTCTGATACCATAGCTCTTATTCTCTTATATCTTCTAGCTCAAGGGAAATCATAGTTTACAAACTTTCTGAACCACTTAGTACCGTAGTATCTTTGTTTTTTGGCTCTATCAAGTATTTGAGATGCCCAGAGTTCTTTTTTGAAGAATGATGCCATTCTTTCATTAGTAGTAAGGTCACCTGTTCTCCATACTGTAAATCACATGAGTAGTTATATAGTATAATAGTAAATAAGTAGCGATAATTTTAGTTAAGATCTGCCGAGGACCGGAATCGAACCGGTACGGAGTTATCCTCCGACGGATTTTAAGTCCGTTGCGTCTACCAATTCCGCCACCCCGGCGCAAAGGGCAGAGCCCTATTTAGTTATGTCAGCAAACATTTTGTCAAACACTTCTGGGAATGCAACTGCCACATTAGAAAGAACCTTTCTATTAAGGACAACTCCTTTTTGTCACATTGCTGCGATAAATGTTGAATATTTTCCTCCATTTGATCTAATGACTGCAGATAGTCTCTCAATCCAGAGCTTTCTCATAACTCTTTTTTGTAGTTTTCTGTGTCTATACTGGTGTTCACCCGTTTTTCTTACAACGTTTCTTACCTGCTTATACACATTCTTTCTACCCAGTCTATATCACTTAGCCTGTTTGATAAACTTCTTGTGTTTTCTTTGTCTTTGGAGACCATTTGTTACTCTTACCATTTGATTTGCTCTAACAAAATATAAGTAAAATACTCTTCAGCTTAGCTATAAGGAAGCAATGCCTTAACTTGTTTATAGTTTGATACATCTACTTTCTTTCCATACTTGAATTTTTTATTGTTCTTTCCTTTCTTTGTAAGAAGGTGGTTGTTGCATGACTTATCAAAGATAAACTTTCCAGTTTTCGTTTTTTTAACTCTCTTTTGCATACCTTTGTGTGTCTTTAACTTTTGCTTGGCCATAGTACTACTACTTACGCTTAGGGAATAAAGTTACAATGAAACTGCTTCACTCTTGTCTTGGTGTAGGGAATTGTGGCTTACCAACATCCTCTAGCTCCTGCTGCAGCACAACAAGTCTTTGTTGAACTTTGCTAGCATAGATCCTCTCTCTTCACCTTAGTCTTACAGTCACTTTGACCGAGTACCCCTCTTGCAAGAAGTCTCTGATCTTATTCTTTTTCATCACGAGATCATTTTCTCCGATGCTATATCTGAACTTAATCTGCTTGATACCTTGTTTTCTTTGTGTCTTTTTCTTTTCCTTAACCGTCTTTTGTTTCTCATAGAGATATTTCCCTAGATCAACCAGCCTCACTGTAGCGACCTTCTCATTAAAGTCATAGTGCAGCTGTATCATATCCAATCACTTAGCCTCACTTATTTCAACCATCTTTCTCCTTGGATACTTACCGAGTTGCTTACCAGTTTCATCCACAAGAATTATAAACGGAGCCTTAATTTGGTTGTTTACATAGAGTTGAGGTTCTCTTGGTTTGCGACGATCGTATGCCATAAAGAGCGTTGATTGGAATATAGTAAAGAAAGAAGTGCTGTAATGTAATCGCTCCCGGCGGGATTCGAACCCGCGTTCTCCTGCGTGAGAGGCAGGCGTCCTAACCACTAGACCACGAGAGCTTGGAGTGATAGACGATTAATAATAGTAAGGTTTACTCCCAATTGGATTCGAACCAATGACCTACTGCTTAGAAGGCAGTTGCTCTATCCAGCTGAGCTATGGGAGCATAGTACGCTATCGTGACTATGTTGTATGCTCGCATTAATGTGCGCAACAAGACTTATACAGCTTAGGAGTCTTTTTCTAAGCAAAAAAAAGAAACCAGAGGGATGTCCCACTATCTTTTGTATAAACATGTTTTGGATTGCCTAGCCACTAGGGGCTAAAGTCAACTGTCGTGCGCAACACGACCAGCAAGATTACAACATTCCTTGCTGCCAGAATACGAGTATAGTAACAGTCTTGACAACCATTGCAATACTATTTTTGTTTAGAGCATGTAGGCAAAGCCTAGCTATAAACAAATTCAAATTTGGATCCTAAGGGACTCGAACCCTTGACCCCCTGCTTGCAAAGCAGGTGCTCTAGCCAACTGAGCTAAGGACCCATCACGTGAGAATTCTTGTAACGATTGTCTACAACAATGTCAAGACAAGTTGTCTAGTATGGGCAGGGCGGGATTCGAACCCACGTAGACTTTCGTCGGCGGGTTTACAGCCCGCTGCATTTGACCGCTCTGCCACCTGCCCACATACATATATTAACCGCTTATTTGTATGGTAGTAGATTCATCTATACCTCCTCCTAAGTCGACTAATCAAAACATCATCAAGAAACCAATTACCATAACCAAGAAACCAAACATAATATATCCAGCTCTTGTTCATCACATGGTGCGTTCCATCCATGCATTTCTACCAAACATTCATACTAGATCTGCTGCATAGTAGATTAATGCAAATCAACCTCAAGCAACGAAAACTCATCGTATAAATGATGCCATACACACAAATGATGCAATAAACTAGCGGACAACGGGACTCGAACCCGTGCAAGCAGAGCTGAAGTCTGCTATGCTACACCAATTACATCATGTCCGCAAAGACAAAAAATCGAACCCACAACATGGGCGTGGATATCTATATAGTCTTGTCAACACGCAAATCAAGTATTTTTTTCGACAACTGCAAACCAAACTATTGCAAAAGATATTCCTGTAGTCATGCTACTCATATCATAGCAGCATTGTCTGTGCAATAGGAGAAAGATGTCGGTGTATAGAAGCTGCCTGTAAATTTCTTATGAAACAGCTCACGCAAATACGTGTTTGCGGAAACACCTCAAACGAGTGCTATTGTCTCAGCTCAGTAGATTTGTGTTGCTTGTATTGCTTTTGAGCACAGGACTTCTGCAGTAGCATGCTCGAAACTAAAGGCAATCTGAGAGATCGTGGTTTCAGTGATAGGCTCACCATTCTTTTTCATTTGATCCAAAAGATAGTATACCTGAGACTTAAGTCATGAAAAACTAAAAAGCAGATCCTTGCTTTTGAGGAATGGAGGATTGAACCCAAAGGGAGATGCGTCAACTTTACTTGCCATAGATCAAATCCAAGGACCACCAGGATATGGACCTCAGAGCATTCTTGATACTTTATCAAAAGCCTCTCATGCAGCATCATCAATGGTCCATCATAATTTGTATATATGATAGTGTCATGCGGTATGATGTTCTCAATCTACTTCTAATTCTTTAATGGATACTAGGTAGAGGTCATTGTGTCCTCATGACACACTAAGAACCACAGCAGGGAAAGAGATAAGGCTTACGTCTCTCTCAAGAAGAAAAGAAAATATGTGTCCATGAATGTGATTTACTTGTATGAGTGGTTTATCATAAAGGTGTGAGAGTGTAGAAGAGAAGGCTTTTCACACAAGAAGTGATCAGGGCAGTCATGGTTCAGTAGTTACACTGATACAATCTATAGCTGATCGTGTCGTATCAAGAGATGAAAAAACAGCATGAATTTTTTCTGTATGCTGTCTTGAGGCAATCTCTGGAACAACTCATCAGTATCTTTGATGGTCAGAAATTTGAGAATATGCCTGCATTTGTTCACAGTGAAAGGTCTTGCCGTCAAAATTAACAATGGCCAGTGATGTGTCGTCGCATGAGGTTTCAATCGCTAATGTTCTAGTCACAGTAGAAAAGTAATAAGTAAACTAATTATCTTATATTCTGATCTTCGTAGTTTGTTTTATTGTATTCTAATTGAGTGTAAAGTTGAGTTTAATTCTATCAAGTCGGTGAAGTCTTGGAAGAGGAAGTTCGTGTTGCATCAAAAAGTCATATTCCATCTTGATGATTCTATAGACGTTTCATTCTTTATCTTTGATTACTTTGGTGAGAATGGAGGGATCAATGTGTCGCTTCTTTCCTCCTGTTTTCTCGTTTTTTTTTCGTTCTTCATAGTCACCAAGTTGATCGACACTAATAATCTCTACATTGTCTGGGATATCAACAATGATACTCTCTTCACGTCGAAGATATCAAAGTGATTGTAGCTCTTCTTTATCAAAAGTACCATCAATGAGATGTGCTGCAGTATCATTGAAGTAGAATGGATTAAGCCATCAAGGGAAGAATGTTCCGAGAGTTCATGCTTTGTCCATTGCTCAAAAAATCTTATCTACTGCATTATACCAATCTTCTTTGCTATATTGTTTGTTGAATATACAGTAAGACTTGTTGCTGATTCCAACACATCATAGACAGAAGGAACAATTATCGATGAGGTAACTATAAAAACAATGAGAAACCCTAGGCGATGCTTCAACACAACAGTATACATGTGTAGCCTCTCGTCATACTCACATGCATCAATAGTTATGATCCGCTACTGTTCAACCAAAAGAGAAAACATCAAAAATATTTTCTGATACACCTGTTCATGCCCCAAACATAATATTTCTTCATGTGTGTACTTGAAAATTGAAGAATGCAGAATCAACATCTTGGCAGAGTCTATTAAATTGTCCAGTAATGCCAGTTCAGTAGTTGCTTCATGGCTGAGAAAGAATACGACCATGCAGAGAGGGAAATTTATCTTTTTGAGAAAGTAGTTGTTCTTTGCGATTCAGATATTCCTCTTTACTATATTGTTTATTCTGGATGCAGTAGGATTGATTGTTGAGATTTGAACATCAGATGCACTCTGAACAACCAGTCAAATTGACTCAAAACCAAATAGAAAATGAATCTTGAATATTACTAGAATAAAAGACTCTGGATGACTTTGTCACTGCCCTACTAGAGAAAATCTGCTGTGATTCAAGTACTTGTGTTGAGTTATAGACTTGTTCACATTGATTTACTCCATAGCTATAAGCAGCCTCATCTGACTCCAAAACAACAAAATTGAGGTATGCATTTTTTGCTCAAAGAATAATATCATTATAGTCACTATTCTCATTTTTGCCGATCACCTTTGTCCCTGCTACAGTAGATTTTTTCATCAACTCTCAAAAGTTTTCAAAAAAATTTCATCCATAGTTGTTGAGAACTTGTTGTGAGACTCCTTCAGAGTATGTGGAGAAGTCAACCACCGTCCCAATTCTATCAGAGTGAGGAACAAATCTTGAAAGATGTTTACCCTGTTTGCGCAACATTAAGGGATATCGACTGACAATGTCACGAATAAAATCATTCCAGTTAGTCGATTTTCTGACATCTTGAATTTTCTTTTGCCACTTGTTGAGCCTTTCTATCATAGCGTTTCTTCTCTTAAATGTGTTTCTCAAAAAATGTTTTGATAAGTCACACTCCCTCTTGAGAAACAGAATAATGACTCTCACCTATGGTGATTTTTTTGTCTCAGGGATGAGTGTGTATGATGCTGACAAGTGCCTGAATAAGGTCAATGCTATCTGGTAGTGGGTAGCGAAGTAGTATAGCAGGTGCTTCGATTTTTTCTTTGGGAGTGAATGCTAGTTCTTTGAGTCTTTTTTTTGCATTTTTTATATGGTCTACAGCAGGTATCGCCTCGGGCATGGTTCATCATAATTCTTGGATGGTATCTCTAATTTTTTGTCACACATCCATGTGTGCCTTACTTGCCATTTCCTGACCCTTTATTCATTCTCTTTTGATCTTGGCTTCTGCTTGAGTGGCACGGAAAAGATTGGCTGCTAACTCTTCACTGCTCATATGATCAAGAATGTTGTCTTTTTCGCTAAGGCCTTTTTGTTCAATGATATCTTTTTTATTTTTCCCGTAGAGTCAAAGATATCAGTAGTCATAAAACTTCTTGTAATCACTAACTCATGCTCATTTTGCAGCTGAAAAAAGTTTTTTATTGTGTTGTGCGACCTCTCATCTCAGTTGTACTCTTTTTTGATCTTCTAATGATTGTAGGCTTAGCTCTTGTTTTCTTACCTGAAGTGCAAAGTAACTTTGTCATAAGGCAACCAGTTCCATAGAGGGATCAGCATTTTGAATAACCAAGTAGCAGGCGTAACGAGATAGTTTCCAGCTTTTCTGTCATGCATCTTCTTCCGCATCAGAAAATTCCATAAAATCTCAAAAATGATTGTCTAGTCATTGTCCACTATTCTTACATGCTTTTTTAGCTTTTTCAACTACGGAGGAGAAAGAAGCAAAATCCTTATATCATAGGGCCTCAGAAAATTCGATGGCCTGTCGATATTCTTTACCATACTCATTGATCTGCTTGATTTCTTCAAAAATCGATTGATCCATTAGCAAGACATAACGAAACAAAGTATATACTAGTAAATAGCGATGCAGGTGAGAAACGCAAGATCAGCAAGAGAGAAAATTCGTCTTCCTACATTATTCCCACGAACTCTCTTTAGAACAACTATCTCATTGCCATAGTAAGTAGCTAGTATTTACTCATTATGATAAGTTATGGTAATAGTGACAAAAACATACACAGTAGTCTGATTAGAAGGTTATGAGGTGCAAATAGAATCTGATAGCGCAAGAGCGTTGCCTGGCATAGAGATTATTTGACTGCCTGATGCTGCAGTCAAAGAAGCAAAAGAAAGAATTAGAGCAGCATTCAGAAATAGTGGAGTAGAATTTCCACCACGTAGGATGATACTAAACCTTGCCCCCTCTCATCTCAGAAAAACATGAACCAGTTTTGATCTATCAATGGCTGTTGCGCTCTTGGCATTAATAGAATGATGCGAACCAAAGATGAAGAAGTTCTTGTTTTTTTGAGAACTGTGACTCGATGGGGGTATTAGAAGAGTTGATGGTTTACTGCCTGCTGTTTTTGCTGCAATCAAAAAATGATTCAAAAATTTTGTCATCCCTGAAGATAATTATAATGAGCTAGCATATATTCCTGACATTGTTATCTACCCAGTAAAAAAATTTGCTGAGTTGATACCATTTGTGAGAGAATGAGAGCTGCTCAAAAATGTATCATCAAGGAAAAAAATAGAAGAACTCTATAAAGAAAAAGAAAAAAAATGAATAGATTTTTGACACATCAAATGACATGCAAAGATTAAAAGATGTCTTACTATTGCTGCTGCTGGCTGACATAATGTGTTGCTAATTTGATCACCATGAAGTGGAAAGACTATGCTCAGCAAGGCCTTACAGTCAATATTGCCTCCCCTTTCATTCAAGGAAACCATGGATGTGAGTCAGATCTATTCAGTTATATGAGCTCTTTCTCGTGATTTACCATTGATCACTACAAGACCATTTCGCAAAGTACATCATACTGCTAGCAAGGTTTCAATAGTGTGATGAGGTCAGTATCTAAGTCCTTGAGAAGTAAGCTTAGCTCATAAAGGTATTTTGTTTTTTGATGAATTGGCAGAGTTTCCAAGAGAAGTACTTGAGGTGCTAAGGCAGCCGCTGGAAGATAAAAACATCACCATTTCTCGTGCGACCGGGACAGTAACATATCCAGCCGATTTTATGTTTGTTGCCTCTATGAATCCTTGCAAGTGTTGATATTATTGAGATACGAAAAAACCTTGTAAGTGCAGTGAAGCAGAGATCAAGAGATATCAATCAAAAATTTCTTGACCATTATTGGATAGGATAGATATGATATTAGTAGTCCCAAGAGAAAGTATTGAAGTAGTGATGTCTGATCAAAGATGAGACTCCTCTCGTAACATCAAAAATAAGGTAGTTAATGCTTGGATGATGCAAAAAAAACGTTTTGAGTGAACAGATCTTACGATGAATTCATGAATGTCTGCTCATAATATAGAAAAATTACTTAAACTTTCTCCAGATGTATCAGATTTTGTGAAGCAGGCAGCAAAAAAACTTCACTTATCAGTAAGAGTGGTCCATAGAAGCATTAAGCTAGCAAGAACTATAGCGGATCTTGATTGATCTAGCCATATACGTATCAAACATGTTGCTGAGGCAATGCAATGTAGAAACAAGTCTATGTTTGTTGAGTAATGGATATACTATTCGGTCTCACCATCCTCTTCCTCGTCTTTATTGCTTAGTCTAGCTTTGATGAGATAGAAGACAAAGACACAAGCGAGGATAATCACAAGTCAAATAACCACATAGAGAACCCATCTAAGAATTTTTTGAAAAAGTCAGGTATCAGAAACATCATCAACTCATACAGTATCGCTAGGTATGATATTACTTTCTGTTCAAGTTCAGTTGTTTGCCTCATTGAGTACAACTCATCCACATGCATCAGATCCGATATCAAAGAAGACCAAAATCTGACAGATCTTTGGCATGACGATCAAATCAATATCTAGTGGGTCTATTTGATTTGGTCAGTCTCATTGATTAGATCTGAGAGTATCAATGATTTGTTGTAACGAAGATTTTATGATATCTCTATCTCCATTTGCGCTATCGATTGCATCAAAGTATGGAGAGATAGTCTCTTTGATTGTGCTAGGAACCAGGAGAAGGATATCTTGTCTTGCTTGATCATAAGCATTTCCTCAAAGTGCGGCACTCACATCCCCATCAGAAAGACTAAAGATGATGACGTCTAGGCGGTTGGTTTCTTGTTCAGAGAGCTTATTCTCTATGGCGTCAAAATGATTGCTGAGCGCAACTAGATTTGCGCCTCTGCTCGCATTGTCATCAAGATTGTTTCTTAATGACAGTAGTAGATCCTTAAGGTAGGCAACATCAGGATCAGATCCATCCAGTAGCGGTATAAAGTTTGTTATATCTTGATAGACAGTAGCATATTTGCTATCAATTTCTATACGTTTATCGAGAAAGTTAACGAGAACATCTCTTGTGTCCCATCATGTTCATTGCTGTGTATACCATCTTCAAAGAACTGAGTCAAAAAGAGGGCTGTACTGAAAATGTGCCAATTCATTACAAGGAATATCGTAGTCCATTTCTTTGTCGCCATCACCATCACTATCATTAGTCACATCAACATCAAGGAAACATTCCCCATCTCATTGTTGAGGTAGGAAGTAAACGACAGCATCGTGAAGCTGTCTACCTACAGTTATGATTGATTGTCAGTCTTCATGTTGAGCCTTTGGGATGGAAAGGAAAGCTTGGTCAACTCATCAGGTAGCAGTAGTGGTAAGTACTCATGTTTTATTCGCCTTGTTCCCATATTCGTCAGTTACGTCAAGAGATCGATTATACTCTCAGTTACCATCAAACTCATAGATAAAACTTCTGATAGAGTCACTATTGTCTCAAGTCACGTTCCACGTTGTTTTAAGATCTCAGCGAATAGCGCAATTCTCTGTGTCTAAGCAGAGTTCGCTAGTTGCAACATCACCAATACTCACTTCTCTTCAAATCACGAGATTCCCAGCAGATTCAGTCAGTAGAAGTGGGACTAATCAAGCTTCTACTGTTATTGGTTCCCCTCTGGCTGTTCCGGGAATGCCTCTATAGAGAACCTTGACGCTTGGAGTATAAGTCCCTGGTTCAGTAAAATAATAACTAGCACTCATTTCTTTTGTGGGCGGAATATCAAATTCTCCATCACCATCGAAATCATATTTTACAGATTTGTTGATATCAAAATCTGGTCTATCTGCTAGTATCTTTGCAATAACATCAAATTGAATATCTTCTCCTACTTTTGCAGTCACGGTAGATTGTTTGAGTGTAACAATAGGAATATCAAGATTTTTGCTATCAGGAGGAAAGAAAACTGTTGGTCAGTGTCCAATGATTGATTGGCTCTTGCTCTCACCTCAATCGTTATCCACAAGCGTAACACCAAATTCATATTCACCAGGAATTTTTTGCAGAGTAAAATATGTCTCTGGTATGTTTGCTGGTGTTACTTTTGTTTCTAATACCCTGCTTGGATTTGCCTTGTTGTAATAGTACCACTTGTAAAAAGCTATTGCTCAATCTGAGTCGTTCGTTCATTGGGCGATTACTTTGACAATAAGGTTAGAGAAATCTGTTGCCTCGAAGGTGTTATCTTGATCTGCAGATTGTTGCAAATCGAGTCCGATTCATATTTTGTCCCCGTATTGTGGAAACTGCAGCATGACATTTTGCAGCGTTGGAAGATCATTGACAACCTTATACCAGACTCTTTGTGTTGTTACAACTCATGCAGCTGTGTCTTCAGCTTTGATGTCTACAAAATTACATCACAACTCGACAAAACGATATCTAAAATTTCTTTGTTTATAAATATCATCATTTTGTGGTTGAAAATATACCTCAAGTCATTGTTTTTCTCCCTTTGTATTAACGGACTTAGAGACATCGATGGTAATCTCTTCTCCTCTAGCGACATGATAGGCAGCTTCTTCTTTTCCATCAACAATACAGATGTCATCTTGTTTGAGTATGTGATTGATTTTATCTTTGGTTTCATATGCTATAATTGGCGAATCTTTCTCTCCAATAAAAACCTGTTTAGTAATAGTGTTGTATTCATCATCGTCTGTATACACTGTCAAAGAAACTGGATAGACTCATACTTCGTCGTATGAATGAATCAATGCAGGAGTGGAGACCTCCCTGGTCTCTCCATCACCCATGTCCCATTCATAGAAAACTACCTCCTTGTTAGTCTTAGTAAGGAATCTTACCGCTGCTCATCGAAATGTTGCTACTGGATTGATAAAGAGCTGTGGCCTTAGTGTTGATTCAACAGTAAGCTCTTTTTCTATTTCTGAGAGTTTTCAATAATTATCACTTACAGTAAGTTTAATAGTGAAATCTCATTTTTCCTCAAAAGAAACAAGTATCTTTTTTCCATCCTCTATGATTTCATTGACTACGACATGCTGTTCTGGATTGAACCTCCATTGGTAGCTGAGGCTATCATCAGCTCATAATACATCTATATCACTACTGAGACTTCCATCAAGCCAGTATTGAGAAGGGAATTCTCGATCATCTGCAGGATCCATACTAAATTGGGCAATCGGCTCGGTTGATTCTACATTGAGGTTGAATGTCTCCGTGTTTCTTCTTCATTGCTCATCTTCAACAGTCAGCTGAATCTTGTATGGTCAAGGATAGCTAAACTGCTTGCTGATGGTTTTACTTTGAAGTGTGTCTATTTTTTCTCCTTGAGGATTGATGACATCCCAGGTGTATTGTCTAATTTTGGAAACAAGTGAGTAAGAAGAAGAAGCATCGAACCTAAAGGTTGTTCAAGTGTCTCACTCTTCTGGTGTTGTTTTTATGATGGCCAAAGGGTCAGCTACTGCCAACTTATAGTTTCTCGTTAGCTTATTGTTTTGATTATCCATTACAGAGAGGCTGACACTGAATTGTCACTCTTCTGGAAACTCAACAGCCACAGATCATGGGGCTCATTCAAAAGTTTTCTTAAAAAGAGATCTTCATTCACTCTTGATATCTCGAGTATGTTCAGCGATAATTCTTCATCCCTTAGGGATTGTTCATGTGGCATCAAAAGTGACTCATTCTTGTGCCTCAATAGTTCCAACTTTGGTCACATCCTTTTCATTCATTTGCCTTCCATTGGCAAACAATACGATCGTTGCAGCCTCTGGCTCAACACTAATAGTGGTTGTGGTTTCGCCATCAAGTATCCCTTGTGTCGCTTGATTTGCACTTCTAACTGTAAGGTACACAACATGATCCCCAGACTCTGTAAAGGTATATGTCACTACAGGTCATTGTCCAATAGATTGGTCTACTCCAAAAACGTCCTTAAAGTACCAAAAGTAGTTTGCGCTAGGAATAGTCGCGATAGAAGGATCCACGCTTCATCTTGCATCAAACGTTACAGTCAATGGAAGGGGTCAGGTGGATGGGTTTGCAGAGATAGTTGGTTTGATAGTGTATTTTGCTCTCATCTCTGACATATCTTTCTCAAGAGGTTTGTGGCATCATTGGATAAACTGTGAAAAAACTTCACGTGAGTATTCTTGACTCAATTGTCACGCAAGAAGACGACATTGTTCATACGTCACTCTAAATTTACTTTCATTTGGTAGATGAGGAAAGGCTCTTTCAAAATCTTGCGCTAATTCTTGAAAAAAGATACTTTCAAGTCAGATTCATGTGTTTTTTGCTGCATTGATTTGAACAAACTTATCCTGAATAGCTGACCATGCATCATCCATTTTGTAATTGGGATAGTAATATCAGGGTACCTGTGAGACAATGGCAGGAGCTTCTTCTAGGTCCGGAACATCAACAACAACACCTGAAATAGTTTGTGCGTTGGCAATAGTACTAGAGAAAATAAGTAGCCAGGTGAGAAAAACACTAGTAACTGTGCGGAATAGTTGCATCGATAGATCAGCAAAAATAAACATACTCAATAATAGCGATAATCGCCTCCAAAAGCAAAAAATCAGCTATTTGTGTGGCTTGCAAAACGTTGACTTTTTACTATTGTATGCATAATCCATTTGTGGTAACAAAATCCTAAGAGAAAGTCATTGAAAAAAAGTAGGGTTTACTTCACAAAAGACTTGACGATTCCTCAAATAAACAAACATTTTTTTACACACTATAAAGACAACTATGTCAGCCAAGAAAAAATCAAAAAAACCTGAATCTAAGCCACAGAAAGAAAAATCACTACACTACATTGAGTTGCTGCCTCACACATTTGAGATGCTACAAGAGCTCAAGAGTTCTTTCGAAGAGATTACTGATACAAAAAACATAGAAGATGATGATGTTATCAATGTTCTCATCCAGGGATTTATTCAGTCTACTCAAGCTCACGAGTGAGGTTGTTGTTCAGAAGACGGTGAAAAGAAAGAGTGATGTTGTGGTTGATCATGTGGTTGATCATGTAGCTAACAAGAAGTAACATATGAACTAATTGCGAGATAATCTTCTTTTATGGTTAATTGCAGTGCATGAAAAAAGAAGTATATGAGTTTATCTCTGAGAAAACAAAAGATCCAATTCTAGAGTGGCGTACCTGTCGTGCATCAGGTGAAGTATTTCCTGTTTTCAAGAAAGATCAAGAGATATTAAAAAAACTAAGTCCAGAAATTGGTTGAAAAATACATGAGTTGCCATTGCCAGTCTATGCTCCTCTTACAAGACATAGATTGCATCTCATGTACAAAAACGAGAGACACCTCTATCATGATGTATGCTGACTGACATGACAAAAAACAATAACCAGGATACATCCAGAAGTATCGCCGCCAACATTCACCACAAAGGCTTGGGCAAGTGATGATCGAGACTATACAGATTATGGGCTATCCTACGATGGTCAGAACCCATTAGACCTCATAAATAATTTGGCGTGGAAAACACCATATCAAGATTTGATTTGATCGCTAAGTAATCTATCAAATAACTCTACCTACACCAATTATACAGCTGATGTAGTAAACTGTTATTTGTTGTTTGATAGTAATACAACACAAGACAGCGCCTACTGCACCAAAAGCAGAAAATGCCAATCAGTGTTTGACTGCACAAACATTATCAATTGTGAAAAATGCTACGGCTGTGTCGATTGCTGAGGATTGTTTGAATGTACATATAGTTACGATTCTAGTGACTGTAGTCATAGTCACTATCTTATTGACTGCCATGGGTGCAATTACTGTATCTGATGTGTCAACTTAGTAAACAAAGAGTATCACATCTTCAATCAGCCTGTAAGCAAAGAGACGTTTGCTTCATTCAAGCAAAAGTTGATTGCCAATAGGCGATTGTTGAGTCACCCTCATTGGACCAAGTTACAACAAGCTATGATAAAAAAAGCTACACATGGAAACCAAACGGAGAAATCTATTGGGGAAAATATCAGAGGTTCGTCAGATTGTATCTTGTCTTACAATATTGTAAATGCACAGTCTTTGCGCTATTGTGACGATATGAGTGATGCACAAGACTGTCGATGAGTAACATCGTATGGTCACGCATCTTCTCGTATGTACAACTCATCGCAAGTAGGGAGATATACATCACAGGTCCGATGTTCTTCGACCATAGGAAGGGGCGAGAATTTGCTCTATTGTATAGATACAAAAAAATCAAAAAACTGCTTTGGATGCGTCAACATGAAACAAAAAGAGTACTGTATTTTCAATAAGCAATATACACGTGAAGAATATGAAGATATCGTGCCACACATCATAGAATCAATGAAAAAATCATGAACATGGTGACACTTTTTGCCATCATCTTGTACAGTCTTCCCTTACAATGATTCAGTAGCAAACGATCAATATCCTATACATACGCTTTGTGATAGTAAAGGAAATGAGACTATACTATCTGAGAGAGGAAGTTGAAAGGTAACTCTCTTGGAAGAGTGAGTAGTGGTAGATGCACTGCTAGATCTTGGGTGAGAGGAGAAGCGGCCAATCAAACGGAGAACACAAGAAGTAGAAATCAATATGCCACCAGATCTACAAACACTTGCTGCGTCTGCATTGCCTAATACTATCTCAGCAGTCACTAATGATATCTTGACTCAAGCGATTGTTTGTTCAAAGACACAGAGACCATTTAGAGTTGTTCCAATGGAGCTAGAGTTCTATCGTGAAATGTGATTGCCCTTGCCTCAGAAACATCCTGACATACGTCATCAGGAAAGAATTTCTATTCGTGCATGACGTGAATTTCATCTAAGAAAGTGTGAGGCCACAGGTGAAGAAATAGTTAGTGTCTATCCTTGAAACAGTAATTTTAAGGTATACAGCGACGCCGCGTATCAGCAAGCTATTTATTGATAGTATACAAAAGAATGAGTTATCGAAAATTTAAACTAAGAAACTATAAACGCTTGATATGAGCAGCTTTTGGATTTATTCGTTTCAAGATGAGAAGTCGACAAAGAAAAAGGAGGTAGTTTTTAGTTACAGTAGTATGAGTAAGATATGGAAAGATGAGAAAAAAAGGAGTGTCTGCAGACAGGAGCAGCATTCTATCGGCAAGAACATGAGTCTCAAGTTATTCAAAAATCTTCTCCCATTGTTTGAGACAAAGAGTATTTTATACCACAACCAGAGTTGCATCCGGATGTCAGTCATCAACGACGTTACGCTCGAAGAAATGAAAAAACACTGTATAGAACAAACTGCGCTCTCACAGGTAAGTCAATCATCACCTGCATCAATCCTACCCAGTGATATAAGATTCGAGAATTTCACGAACGACATAGCGATAAGTTAGATGTGATGGAGTATGGAAGAGAATATGATCTCTCAAAAACATTTACTGAACAATTTGATAACTTGTTGAGAGACACTCCCCATCAATCATTACAACTTTCTCCACATATGAAAAACTGTGACTATTGTAATTATTGATACCATGCCAGTGATTGCTATATGTGTTCCACTGCAGCATTCTCCGAAAGATGTTATTATTCACATCTTCCATTGAGATGCTACCTTGATGTTGATGGATATGAAAACACGGATTGTCAGTATACCTACCAGTGTGTTTTTGCCCAAAACTGTTATGCTTGCCAGCAATGTTATTACAGTAGTGATTGTAAAAACTCTTATTTCCTCTTGGATTGTCGCAATTGTGAAGAGTGTTTTGGTTGTGTTAATCTCTCTCACAAAAAGTTCTGCTTCTTTAATCAACAACTTGAAAAGAAGGAATATAGATATCGTGTAGAAGAGTTTCTCAAGAAATACACGAGAGAAGAGTTGGCTCAGAAGTTTTACGAATTATCGTTAGATATTCCAAGGAGATCTACGAGAGGAATGGGTAATGATGCAGTGACAGGAGATCTTAATTTCAATATGAGTAATTGTCTCTATTGTTTTGATATGCAAGACGCCAAGGAGATGTCAAACTCACGGTCTTGAGGGATAAGATCATCTGATTTCAGTCGTTCGAGTATTGTATGAATGAGCACAAGAATCTATGAATGTATGGGTCAAGCTCAGTCTGATAGTTGTGCATTTTGTGTCTGATGTAGTGATTCTTATCAGGTGTTTTATAGTCGAGAAACAATGCAATCAGAAAACTGTTTTGGTTGTTATGGACTGAGACATAAAAAGTATTGTATACTCAACAAGCAGTATACAAAGCAAGAATATGAGGAACTAGTACCTAAAATTATAGCACAAATGGAAGAAGATTGAGAACGAGGAAGGTTTCTGAATCCATCAATGTCACCATTTCCTTATAATGATAGCTGTGCATATGATCGATTCCCAGAATCAAAGGAAGCGATAACAGATCGTGGTTGGAAACGAATTGATCATCAGTATACTACAAGCACTGAGCCAGGTTATCAACCTAGAAAGACTCATGAGTATAAAGATAGTAATATATTACAGAAAGAGGCAATCTCTACTCCAATCGTATGTGAGATTACTCAAAGACCCTTTAGGATCATCCAACAAGAGCTAGATTTTTATGTCAAGTTTGATATCCCATTGCCCAAGAAACATCCTGATCAGAGATACAAAGAAAGGTTCAGTAATTGGGTAAATCCTAGAAAATTATTTGAAAGAAAGTGTGCAAAAACAGGTGCGGCTATCGTAACATCATATGATTCATCAAGACCCGAGATTGTGTGGAGCACTGAGGCTTGGGACAAGGAATACTTAGGATAAACGATTTATTTTTTCTACAATCATGAATATTGTGCTACGATACCTACTGCTTATAAATCTTGGAACATTTATTATACGATGAGTGGATAAGTATCGTGCTATCAAAGGTAGGCGACGTATAAGCGAGAAACATTTATTGCATCTCTCTTTCTTTTGATGATTTTTTTGAGCCTTGGCAGGGATGTCATTATGGAGACACAAAACCATCAAGTGATCTTTTCTCTGGAAATTTTGGGCAATAGGACTAGTGTGGGTTGTTCTACTCTTTGTCTTATTGTTTAACCAACAGTAGATAGTTGGTTCTTGTAACAAGAATCAAGAGCAGAAAAAAATATTTATCCAAAGAAAAAACCGTGTTATATTTCATTCCTACACCTATAGGCAACATAGAAGACATTACTCTGAGATGAAAGAGGCTCTTGGAAGAAACAGATGTTCTCATCTGTGAAGATACAAGATCAACAAAAAAATTATTAAATCATCTAGGAATAGAATATAAGCAGAAGACTTTTCATCCACTAACATCTTTTACTAAGCAGCATCAATTAGATCACTATCTGACTTTGTTGGCTGATAATGATGTCTGTATGATGAGCGACGCAGGGACCCCTGGCTTATCAGACCCTGGGAAGATTCTTATAAAAATCTGCACAGAAAACAACGTCTCTTTTACTGTATTGCCTTGAGCCAATGCGCTAGTGCCAGCAGTAGTGTGATCTGGCTTTGATACATCTGATTTTCGTTTTGTCTGATTTCTTCCAAAAAAGAAAGGTAAGCAAACTCTTATCAAGGAAATAATCCAATCACCGATACCAGTATTTTTCTACGAATCAGTTCATAGGGCAGAAAAAACTCTCAAAAAATTTGAAGAGTTATGATTCACAGGAAAGGTCTCGATAGCAAGAGAGTTAAGTAAGTTGCATGAGCAGCTAGTAACAGGTGATATTGAGGAAATCATAGTCTATTTTGAGTCTAACAAAATTGTCTCTAAAGGAGAGTTTGTTATTGGTGTTATGCCACAGAATCCTAACTAAGAAAGACTAGCAAAGTAATCTTCTTTGCTCATAAAGCGCAATGACACCTTACGAGAAGATCATGTTATCTCTTCGACGATTTTTTCTAGTCACTCAATATCTTTTTTCAATGATATCTCAGCCATTTTATTGATGGCTATGAGACGAACCTCGTTGTCAGATACCTCCTGTATTACAACATACTTATCCATAAGTGACTGTGCAGATGTATCTACCTTAGAGATAAGTTGTTTCTTTAGTTCCTCTGGAGAAATCGATGATATGCTTTGAGCTTGCGCCTGTTGTTCCATTGTGTTATCAGCTACTTTAGTGTGTCAAGCTGGGGTAGGATCAGGTTGTGTAGTTGGAGTTTCTGATGTTGGTTGTTCTTTCTTTTGTGGTGAATCAACTGGTTGAGGAGTTGCTTTTTGAGGTTTTACTGTGTATTGTTCGTCTTGGTGAATATGGTCATGAATCACTATCTTATATGCTAAGAGAGGTTGCGACATATGTTTGATCTTGTTGTTGATCTCAGCAAAAAGACGAGTCATGGCACTCATAAAAACACTATCTTGCGAGAAGTGTTCATCAATATGTCACAGCATTTGTTTAGAAAAAACACTGAGATCAATACCAGATTGATATAGCTCTTCCAAGAAGCGAAGAGAATCATCAAAATCTCCGGCCCTAATCTTATCAAGAAGTATCTCAAGTTGCTGATCTCCAACAACACCAAGATATTGGCTGACGTGATCAACAGAAACATCTCCTAAGACGCTCACCTGTTCAAGATATTTGATGGAGTCACGCATGATTCATTCAGCAGTCTTTGCTATGAGGGTGAGAGCCTCCTGTTCTACATTTATGTTTTCTTCTTTAGCGATATATGCAAGCCTCCCTGTAAGTTGTTCAACAGTAAGGTGACGGAATTGAAAGGTCTGACAACGAGAAATAATAGTGTCAGGGATTTTGTGTATCTCTGTTGTGGCGAGAATAAATGTTATATATGCGGGAGGCTCTTCCATAATCTTCAAAAGAGCGTTAAATGCTCATTTGGATAACATGTGTACTTCATCTATTATATAGATCTTTCTTTGTAAGTTCGTTGGTGGGTAGAGTGCCTTGTCTATAATTTCTTCACGAATATTGTCTACTCATGTATGAGATGCAGCATCTATTTCTACAAAATCTAAGCTTTTGTTCTCATCTATGTGGGCACATGATGTACATGAGTTACATGGATTTCACTCTTGTAGGTTTTGGCAGTTGAGTGCCTTTGCCATGATACGTGCAGTAGTAGTTTTTCCTGTTCCACGTGGTCAAAAAAAGAGATAGCTAGATTTAGCGGATCACGATTTGATTTGTTGTCCAAGAATTGCAAGAATGTGCTCTTGTCCTACGGTATCTACAAAGGTGCGAGGACGATAATCGAGCGTAAATGGCATGAAGAAATGACAATAATTAAAGAGAAGTGTTGTGTCGCCTACAGGGACGTTGCTCTATCTAGTATAGATAGTGTTGTTCAGACAAGTTTGCAATAGCAACCTAGCTTTTTGCTAGTTCATATTTTGTATTTCCGGTGCTCACAATGAGTATTTTATCGTTCCTAGGGACCTCAGATCTCATTTGTAGAAGCAGTCAAAGTCATGCCGCAGCAGATGGCTCAATAGAGATGCCTTGTCATGAAAGAATGCTAACGGCCTTTGAGAGAAATGATTCCTGTATGGGGTTTACATTAGATTTGCTACCACAAAATCATGCTTTTTTATAAAATCTCAACCATTGATCGTCATAATGAACAAAAGGAAGATGAGGTGAGTAGAGTTTTGTTGCCTGCGTATTAGGGTTGTTGGTGCTTGCTCACATAAAATGACACTGTCTCAGTGCGTTGAGGTCTCAGGTATATCTAGGATCATGACCCGTATGGAAACTTGCCTCAAGCTTAAGAACATTTAAGACGTTTTCATATAATGCCCCAGTTCCAAAAGGAATGAAACACCATTGTGGATTGTTGTTGATTATTTCATAAGCTAGCCGATCGTAGAATCTAGTCGCAGGGTCAAGAGCATCACTTGATGTTATGTCAATACCGCTAGGATTATTGGTGAGTTGTAGTATTTCTTGTGGTCAAAGGAGCTTTTTAGAGAG
Organism: bacterium; assembly: GCA_020631605.1. Lineage (GTDB taxonomy): Bacteria > Patescibacteriota > Gracilibacteria > Absconditabacterales > Absconditicoccaceae > JAHDGZ01. Next base: position 16,860 of record JAHDGZ010000001.1, on the reverse strand, counting down.
ATCAGTAGTAAATACCTCTACTCATATCTGTTCCATGGCATCTACGATGAGTTGCTCTGTTCTGTAGTCTACAAGTGCTTTGAGATTAGGTAGTCCATATTGTCTGAGAAGATATTGAATAGCAAAAGCTGCAGATCCAGATGAGATGATTGACATCTGAGGAAGTGGTCCCTGGGTAAGCCCTGCCTCTTTTGCCAAGAGGAAATCTTTATAAGTTACAACAATCTCTCGTGCCATACGATCTTTGTGTGTCCCAGTTGGATTGCTTGACTCGTCTTTGATCCACACATTGCTGAAGCCCGGAACCTCAATTTGATAGGTTTGTGATGCAGGGAAAGATGCCTCACCAACAGGGAATTCAGGCTTGAGTGGGTCATTATGTGATGCGACCTGGATAGATTGCAGTATGAGTTTCTCTTCTTTGCTCAAAGTCATGATGTCTCATAAGTGATAGAGTTGAAAAAAATAGTAGTTAACTAGTGTTTTTTTGCAAAAAGAAAAATGGCTCCCTATGATTGTTTGCTACAATCACAGGAAGCTCAAATAGGTCGACAAAGGTCTCATAAGAAAACTACGTCTTGTGAGGAAATCAATAAGTCTCCTCTATGTCTTTGTTGTTCCTCTGACTGACGCCTCCGGTATTTTCTACCAAGAGAGCGCCAGCCAAGTGTAAGGAACGGTGTGTTGGACTATGTCCAACGAGTTTGGGTTACTATCTCCCTAGCCTCATCATAATAACTGTTTTTAGGATGGGGGGCCAGGAGACGAGCAACAAAAAGGTGTTAATGAGAGATCTTTATACTACTAAGTAGCTACAAGTGGAAGCAGATCTCAAGCCCCACAGGTTGTATAAGCTCTAAGGGACAGAGTGTAAATGACTTCGTCTGGTCAAGATTAGTTTATCGCCCCTTTTGGCTTATACGGTTATCTTTAGGAAGCAAGAAGAGCTTGATCAATGGTTTGGTTCTATTTGATCAATACTCTTCTTGCAGACATGTAGGTTCCACTATCATACTCTTATTGTCACTCAGGCTGGATTTGAAAAAATCTCAGGTAAATGATGTGAAGAGATGTTGTGAAGCATGTCTGTCTTTCGACTTAGTAACAGTCTAAGAGATGAGAAGCTAAAGTCAAGCGAAATATAAAAAAATAAAGAAGTCAATAATGAAGGGACTTATCAGTTTCTTGCGACGACAACTCATCGTATGCAAAGGTGTGGAAATTGCTCCTTGATAAGAGATGCAAGAGTATGTAGTGTGCTACCAGTTGTGGTCACATCATCAATGAGCAAGAGATGTGTTTTGTTTTTGAGTATCAGATGATCATCAGAAAGGGAAAAGGATCCTAGTAAGTTAGTTGTTCTTTCTTCTTTGGTGAGCCTTGCTTGGGCTGTGGTATGTTTGTGTTTTTTTGTGAGAGGAGCACAGGTGAGTCATAGCTCTAGTCATACTTGATATGCAAGTATTTCTGATTGGTTATATCATTTGACAAAATATTTCCTCCATCGATGAGAGGGAATTCGTGAGATGAGTGTATTCTGGTGATTGCACGCTTGAAGATGCTGATTCGTCCTAATATGCAGGGCGAGTTGTCATGCAACAAAAGTAACTAGGTGGTGGCGATGATAATATTTGAATGTGCTGATAAGTCTTTTCATTATTGCGTCATAACGAAAAGCAACAATACATCAGTCAAGATAGTTGTCCTTGTTGCTTCTCTCGTCTAAGTGAACACGAAATCAGCTGCTATATTTATGACTATAGGGACATATTTCAGGATGTATTGTGAGGAGTAGTTTACAGCTGGGACAGAGGTATGATCATGGTTGCTGGCAGCATATACAAACAACAGGAAAGAGAAAAGAATCAACAAGAGAGAGAAACATCAAAAACAAAATACTTATTGTATCTTTTCCAAAAAACTACTGAAAAAATGGAGAAAAACTAATCCAGAAGATCGTCAGCAAGTTGGATAGGTTTTTTGATGAAGTAGCTCAATGAGATGTGTGTCGTGAGCAATACAGTAAGCAATCAATGGATGAATATCCATAGGGGTACTTTTTGAACGAAAGATTGTACGGTAAGGTCAGTACTAATGTCTGACGCAAGCCTAGCCATGGCAGATGGATCAAACACTTGAGTCCCTAGAAAGATAACCCCGAGTGTTAATGCCATACTTATGACTGTCATCGGGACGAGCAACAGTATGAATCATTTGTCTATAAAACCTGGACTTGATGAGTGTATAGTTGATCTTTTGAATATCAAAAGAAGGAGCAATGCATAAATAATCAGTGTTACTGTTACTCTTCCGTCACTGAGAAGAGCTCAGATGTTTCGTGATCATGTTGTAGTAGCTAGTGCATTATTTCACCATAGCCACATGTCAACAGCTCCGGCGAAAGAAAGCGCAACAATCATAAGGATGTAGTTACCAATGATGATTCTGATCATCTGATTTTTTCATATCAAGACGGAAAATACTACAAGTATTATGAGAAGTCACCAGAGAGTCCCTCACCATTGTTCTAACATGAAGAGCTTTTTTTATTTTATTAAAAGCATTTTTATAACACTTGTCAGTCTTTATTTATTCTCCGAAGACTTGCAATGCAAACCATATACAGTACATTTTTAATAAGAATTTTATACTCTCAAGACCAGCTTAGTAATGCAGCTTCAAGCGATCAAGGAATACTTAGATTATACAGTTGATAATAGTGATGATCCTCAGCACATTCTTGATGATATCAAAGAAAGAGCTGGTGCGTATCTCAGTAAAGAGCAATTGGACGTGATTCAACATACATATGAGTATGCACGCGATGCTCATGTAGGTCAGATGAGACTGTCATGAGAGCCATATATTGTGCATCCTCTAAAATCAACAGAATTCTTGATGCATATGAAACCAGATGTAGCAACAATTCAGACCTGTATCTTGCATGATGTGATTGAAGACACACCAATTACCTATGATGAAATCAAGAAAGAGTTTTGAGAGGAGGTTGCTAAGCTTTGTGAGTGATTAGTAAAAGTCTCAAAGGTAAAATATAGAGGAGAAAAAAGACAGATTGAAACACTAAAAAAGACTTTCCTTGCTATGGCAGAAGACCTACGTGTAATTTTTGTTAAGTTAGTCGACCGTATTCACAATATCCAAACACTTCATTTTCACCCCAAAGAAGAAAAGAGAAATAGGATAGCAGAAGAGACATTGAAGATATATGTACCTATAGCCAAGAGACTCGGACTCTATCACTATCAGCTCTATCTTGAAAATGGTTGTTTTTCTATACTAGAGCCAGCCGCATGCACAAGAGTAATAAAAGATATGAGTAAGTACTATGCTGACCGTAGTTACACAACAAGATGAATCAAAAAGATTTCTACCATCCTCACCAAGTGAGGCCTGACATGATTTCAGGTAAAAGGTAGGGCAAAGAGCCCATACAGAGTGCATCAAAAATTAGTCAATAAATATAAAACCAAAGATATATCCAAGGTGTTGGATATTATAGCATTTAGAGTGATGACAGACTCAGTATGATCTTGCTATCGTGCGTTGGGAATGATTCACCACGAATACACACCTATGATCCACAAAATAAAAGACTATATCTCAGTGCCCAAATCAAACGACTATAGGAGTCTTCATACAACTATTCTAGGTTTGTTCTGATTTCCTGTAGAGGTGCAGATTAGGACACAGGAGATGGATGATATTGCAGAGTACGGAGTTGCTGCGCACTTTGTCTACAGTGATCGTCATTCATCATGAGAAAGTATGTCAGATAGCCAATCACGTTGGATAATGAAGCTACAAGATATTGTCAAAACGTATCAAGATTTGGATGATAAAGATTGATTCAAACAAGAGCTCAATATAGAGCTGCTCAACAAAACAAAATTCCTCTATACTCCCAAAGGAGATGTGATTGAAATGCCTGCAAATGGTACAGTGTTAGATTTTGCATTTCGTATCCACTCTGATGTATGAATTAAGTTTAAAAATGCACTAGTCAATGGTATCATAAAGCCTATTGGTTTCGTCCCAGGGACAGGAGATGTTGTTTCTATCAACACGTTTAGGGCAAAAGAAGTTGCAAGTGAGTATTGGTTAGATTTTTTGAATACTCCCAATGCAAGAAACAAACTCCAAAAGTATCTAAAAAACAATAATAAGAAGTCACTGCTTGATGTATCAAAAACAAGGCTTAACAGAAAGCTAAAAGAACGAAAACTACCATTGTTGTGAGAGCCATGAGATAAGGTGAGTGAACGCTACTCTCAAGAAGAGATGGAGAAGACTCTCTTATTGGCATTAGACAAACAAACCTCCTATACAACTTTTCTCAGAGACGCATATCCAGCAGAATGGAGAAGGCTTCATGCGCCCAAGAGTAAAACAAAAGAGGTGGAAAAGGATGTATCAGGTGCGCAAACTGACATCATAGTAGACATAGACAAGAGGCTTCCATATACCATATGCGAGACTTGTTCTCCAGTTGTATGAGATAGAATAGTTGCCAGGACATGAAAGACGGGTATCAAGGTGCATAAAACTTCATGTAAGGGAATCAAGACGGTGCCAACAAGTAGGCTCCTGGAGGCACACTGGCGTTCAGCAAATCCTACAGAGTATAAGATTACCTTGGTTCTCATTCTTAGGAATCATCAAAGAAATCTGGTGCAATTGGTGTCTACATTTGCTGACCTTCATATTGCAATGGATAACATCTCTATTACAAATCAGCCAGAGTTATGAGCCTCTTTGGTTAAAATAGAATCTGCATATTGAAATCCTGGGAAAATATCATTTCTCGTAGATGTTTTGAAAAAAAGAAAGGCAGACTTCACTATCAAAAAAGTCACCATAGCATAGACATAGATAGATCTATTTATTCATTTGATTGTAAACATGCGAGACAATATCTTAACACGAGTACAAGAAAACAGTGCGCTTGCACGATTGATTTTGGTGGCAATTGTCTGGATATCTACCATAGTGTGGGTTGCAAAAGATAGTGCTCAAAGAACATCAAATTTGGGATTGCACACCGTCTATATACTTCTAGTGACTATACTGACACCAGTTGTTTGACTGCCTATCTACCTTTTGGTAAGACCAAGTACTTATCAGAAAGACAGATTGCCATGGAGAGAAAGTATGATTCTGAAAAATACGCCATGCCAAGGTTGTGGGATGATGAATCTCCATCATCATGTACACTGTGTGTTCTGTGGTGACAACTTAGTGAATGATTGTAGAGAGTGTCATAAGACCTACCCTCATCATTATGATTTTTGTTTTCACTGTGGTGCGCCAAACATTGATGAGGCGCCAACAGAAGGTGACGACTAATTTTACTCTCACCTCTGGCAGATATGCGGATTATAGGAAGTAGTATAGTAGTAGTTTTTGTTGCGTTGCTATGATTAGTGATCGCAAGAAGTTTTGGTGTGCTAGATAAACCAGGACGCGATATATCAGCAAGAAAGCCAGTACCTACAATTCAGGGAATTTTCTTATGTATTGGGTTGATTTTGTCAGTGTTGATCTGGTTACCTGAGTATGCAACACATCCCAAGGTGCGACCATTTCTTGTAGGGACGTGAGCATTGATGATTCTGTTTGCAGTAGATGAGTGATTATCGTTGTGGAAGACGAATAGACTAAATCTTGCTCATCTCGTGGATGTTATCCCATCACGAGTAAAGCTTGTTTTGCAGCTATGAATCCTACTCTTTGTGATAGTGTTGACGTGATTGGGAGAACGAGAAATAGAGGCATTGGGGATTATGATTCAAGTACCAATTCGATTATGAACACTCTTTACGTTGGGGTGGTTTATCTTGTTTATCAATGCAATCAATTGGTTTGATTATGCTTATGGTCAGGCATCAGGTCTCTCATTTCTGGGTTTTGTGACTATTGTTATATTGGTAGCAGCAATAGTGTTGCCATACTACACATGAATTTCACCAGAGAATTATGAAGTTTTACAAATAGTGCTCAAACTCTCAATTTTGCTAGCCATCATTAGTTTGGTATATACCATGATTGAGTACAAGCCACATGGTTTGTTGAGAGATGCATGAGTGATGATCTATGGTTTCGCATTAGCATACCTCTCGCTCCTTTGATGAGCAAAAATTGGAACAATAATGGTGGCACTTTCGCTACCTATACTCGATGCGATATGGGTAGTGTGTCATAGAATTTTTGTAATGCGCAAAAGCCCACTTTCATGAGACTACACACACCTACACCATAGACTATTAGCGCTTGGTTGGACCAAGACTGAGTTGCGTTGGTTTGTTCGATTGTGGTCTATTGTGATGATGGCATTAATATTGCTTCAGTGAACAAACAGAATGAATAAGATTATTATTTTTGTGATATTTGCAGCTATTTATCTTTGAGTAAATTCTTATGTATTCCGAGCAAAAGGAAAACATAAGATACTCATACAGACAAAAAAAGGATAAATTGTTTTTTCTGATGTAATTTTCTTGATAACGAAAGAGCACTCATTATACTTAGGTGCTATCATGAAACTATGATAGAATGTTTACTTAATTAGAGAGAATCCAATGGATTTTGATCCGCAGAAGAACTATTATGATATATTAGGAGTTGAAGAATGAGCGAGTGAGGATGAGATAAAAAAAGCCTTTCGTAAGCAGGCTGTAAAGCATCATCCAGATCGTAAGTGAGGAAACAAAGAAAAATTTCAGGCGATCAATGAGGCTCATGGAGTGCTTTCTGATCAGCAGAAAAGACAGCAATATGATATGTATCGTAAGTGATGATTCAGTTGATGATGATTTTGATGAGGAGGTTTTGGTTGATGATTCAGTTGATGATGATTTGATATAGGTGATCTTGTCGGTGATCTCTTTGGTTCTCAATTTGGTTGATGATGAAGAAGTTGACCTCAACAATGACAAGATATTCAGCTTGGACTCACTATCACATTCGATGATGCATACCTTTGAGTGGAAAAAACTATTAAATACTCAAGAAATATGATAGCAGAGGGTGTTGAGACTGTAACATGTAACCAATGTGATGGAAGATGATCAGTGGCGCAGCAGGCACGTACACCTTTTGGAGTGATGCAGGTGCAACAACCATGTCCAACATGCTCTGGATTAGGTTCATTATATGAAAAAGATGGAAAAACCTTATGATGATGATGACTAGAAGAAAAGAAGGATGAGTTGAATGTCAAGGTACCAGCATGAATCAATCATGATGTCTATTTGAAATATGTGGGTAGAGGTCATGAGTGAGCATGATGATGACCAGCAGGAGATCTTTACATCAAAATAAAGATTGCTCCTCAGAGTTATTATGTGCGTGAGGGAAATGATCTCTATGTCAATCAAGAGATTAGTATCTACGATTGCGTTTTGTGAGGAGAAATGAAAATCAAACATCCGGAGTGAGAAGTGAAAGTGAAAATACCTAAATGAACTCAACCAGATGATCTTATTAGAGTGTCAAATAAATGATTTGGAAAAAAATGACTACTCTCTTCGCGTGGGGATATGTTGATCAAACCAACAATCTCTATCCCGAAGCGTCTAAGCAAAGATGAAGAGAAATTGTGGAAACAATTGAAAAAATCATAAAAAGAAAACCTCAGTGACCAACATAAGTCGACTGGGTTTACCATCATTCTAATTATAAAGCGTGTTTCAGCATGATTTTTGTTGCTAATCTACTACTTTTTGATGTTATAGATATTTCTATACATAGAAAAGAAGGGTATTCGATAGCCTTTCACTACGACAGTTCTAGTCGAATCTATAGCCATTTTTCTCTGGTAGTCACTTGAATTGAATTTAAGACCAAAATAGAGGTCTGTGTTTTCCAATGTCTCATCTCCAATCTTGATCCCCTTTTCATCTAAAATATCTACATCAATGAGATATCTTTGTGAAGGAGCTATGCTCTCATCTGAAGTGGGGATTGTTTTGATGTGATGATTGGTGACTTTTACCGTTAGAGTTTCAGTAGTGCCGGCATAATACCAGATAGTCCACGTAAGTGGAGCGAGAATTGCGAACATTACAATGAATGTCCAGGTGTTGTTTGATCTCATGTTTTTCTTTTTTTGAGAGAACGTTTAGTAATTATGTTTTAGGATAACAATTATAGTGCATTGGTCTTATAGATCAAGAATATATTATATTGCTAAGCGTAGATCTATATGTAGACATAGTAGTGTATTTATGTAATGAATTAAAGACCCATGTTCAGCTGTTCATCATGTTGATTTTCTTCTACTTCGAAGTTGTGAAAGTGCCCGTCTTGTGAGTCATTTGGCACATTTTCTCCAAGTAAGAATATGTCATCCCTGTGATCAAAGAAAAGTAAGAGAAAGAAAGGAGCGGTTCTTGATGCTAGCGAGTCAAATCTTTCAGGAAAATTCTATGCACTAGAGCATCGCGAGTTAAATCGTGTATTTTGATCATGAGTAAAACAAGCATGAGTGTATCTCCTAGCAGGTGAGCCAGGAATAGGTAAGTCTACATTGATGTTACAGTTGATTGATGTTATTCAGCAAAGTAACACTACTCTATCGATCGCTTATTTTTCAGCAGAAGAGCATCCTTCTCATGTGAAGGACCGTCGAGAAAGAGTAATTCAGACATCTCACACCACAATGAATATTTTTCATACTTCACAGGTGGAAGATATAGCAGCAACAACTAAAGAGCAACAGTTTGATCTCATTATTGTTGATTCAGTGCAAACGATTCATGCATGATCAGTTGATTCTCCAGCATGATCACCAAATCAGGTTCGTCAAGCAAGTGAGGTGCTTACGGGTCTTGCAAAGAAAGAACAGGTAACCACATTCATAATAGGACATGTGACCAAGTGATGAGAAATAGCATGACCCAAGTATTTGGAGCATATAGTGGATGTAGTGATGTATCTTGAATGAGACAAAGACGGCCATTTGCGTTTTTTACGCACCAAGAAAAATAGATTCTGACCAACAGATGATGTTTGAATATTTGAGATGGCAGTTAATGGGCTGCAGCCAGTCTATAATTTGCAGGAGCGCATACTCCAACAAATTAGCACAGACTCCCCTGGTTCTGTCTTGAGCATCGCTTTAGATAGTTGACGTCCAGTGCTAGTGCAGGTTGAGGCGCTTTTGAATAAGACTTCATGAAAGTATCCTGTGCGTCGTTGTATAGGAGTAGATAGTAAACGTGTAGATATGATTATCGCAATACTATCAAAGTACCTCAAAATGGATGTTACTTTCACAGACATATTTATCAATATCCCATGAGAAACCACCTATACCGATGCTGGATTAGATTTAGCTATTGCCGCTGCCATATATAGTCAGTACAAGAATGCGACCATAGCCAGAACCAATGTGTTTGCTGGAGAGATAACATTAAGTGGTCAGATCAAACAAACTAAACAACATAAAAAACGTAGCAACGAAGTTGGCGATGCGTTTACGATGATAGATCACCTCTGAATCAACCATATAGTGAAGCTCCCCTCTTATTTATAGTGATGTAGCCTTAGTGTTTCTTTTTTTTCTTACGATGTTTCTTACCATGCCATCACCAAAGGTGATGTTCATTTCCATCAAGTATATTCTCTACTAGCGTATGAAAATGCTTTGTAACAATTTCTTGGTTACGGTGAAAGTGTCTTTCTTCTGACGAACTCATATGTAGCACATCTTCCTTGTTGATCCAGTTGTGATAAACCTTTCTCATAAGATCTTTCTTTTCATCAGACATCAAGTCGCAACTGTTGATATCAAAATAGAGTTCAGCTTTAGTTTGCTTCTTGTTAACTTTCTGTCCACCATGTCATCAGCTTTTGCTGTGTCCATAGTGTACAAAGTTATGAATGATAGCATCAATAATATCTTTCTGTTCTTTCATAAATAGTGACAAATCTTTAAAAGATGATATAATATATAATAACCCTGCACTATACTTTTGTCAAAATAAATTGCATTAATTGGCTATGATGAGTAAACACAGTGTATATGTTTTTACTAAACCTATTACTCCTATGAAGAAAATTCTAATCCTACTAGCCAGTCTTTGTTTCTTTTCAGTAACATCTGCAGCACTCACGACCAAGCAGGAAGCAACCGTTCAGCATGTGATAGATATGCTAACAACGCACGGTGAAACAATAGATCAAAGAGCGAATGAAGATACTCGCATACAAAAAGAGGCAACGATACTCAGGCAGGAATTTCTATGGGCAGCCCAAGAAATGGTAGAATATGCAGATGATGATACACTGCAGTTCAGTATGTTCAAAGAGGAATTGCTCTACTTTGTCCAAGAATATATGCAGCTAAAGGCCAAAAAGATTTGAAGTTTTCAGCGTGTAGCGCTTGCTCAAACAGATTCAGCAATCTTGGCTCTTCAAAACAACATGTGGGAACAAATGCAACAAGGAAATAGTGTAGATGGTCCAATGCAGGAGGTCAGCGCACTTTCGCTCTCTCTGCAGGCAATGATTCCTTTTATGGGCTCTATAGAAGGCGATCGAAGTATGATGACAGACTCTAAGATTGACATGTCTAGACAGATCATGGAAACAATTTTGGCTATGGATATGGACTTTGGAGTTGTGTCAGCAGAAGATGGAATGATGCAAGCACTCAAGGCACAGTGAGTAGTAGATCTGAAGATGCCAGGAAATGATATGATGTACCTCACTATTGGCGCAATCAATCTCGATGCTACACAAGGACTGGATGACGAAGTCATCTATATGATGGATCAAATGGAAGATCTCTTTGCAAACACCTATGTGAGCATCCCTCTCGAGTGATCAAACAATATGGGTATGTGGAACACAAACTCTCTTTCTCTTCGAAGCTCACTCAATACAGCAATGACACAAAAGCCTATGATAAGTTTCTATCATAAGGAGTGAAATACCTACTACTGAATGTTCAACCACAATACATGTGATATGATGGAATCTCTCTGAATGGATCAACGATCAGTCAATGACTGTCACATAGGGATAGAAGAGATTTTGGAAGCGACAGACGGTAAGTGACCTATTAAGCTAACCATGAACGATGGTAACTACTCTATCAGCATGCACAATTTTGATGGAGAGATGCCAGTATACTTTGAGTGACTTGATGTGCTGACACGAAATGATCAAACTATCACAAAAGTATATCTTCCACTGGATGAATCATGATGAGCAATCACGTATCAAAATGGAGAACGAGAGATGAATTTTAGAGATGAAAACGACTTTTTGGATATGAATATTGAAACGTCAGACGACATGATGATCATCAACTGAACTATTATGATGGATGGAGTACAGGTACTAGTAGATGGTTGATTTGAAACAAGAAATCAGACCACTGAATGAGCGTTAACGATCAATGTATCACAGGGTTGATTCCAGTTAGGAGAATTTGCATTGGAAATGAATTCAGAGGTAAACGCTATCTCACCTTTCACGGTAGCAATCCCAACAAACGTTATGACTATGGAAGAATTCACTCTAGAGATGGAATCTAGAATGATCGAATACTACCAATCAACAATGATGCAGTAGAAAATTTTAGTTATTCTTGTTTGGATTTTCTCAATAAAGAGAGGTAAGAAGAAAGTGTGCTATCTTTCAAGTATTTTCAAGGTTATCGATAATTTCCTCTCATCATTCTTGTTCAAATAATTCATCAGAGGTTAGAACTATAGCCCCATCTTTTCTCATTTTCCTGCTAAATCTTTTTCTAGGTGCATCTACTTTCCATCTAGCATAGTATGACAACGCCTCAAAGAGCTCTTTGTTTATGGGGAGTTTTTTAGTTTCTATTCCAGTCACAATTTTTTCTATATCAACAGAAACAAGCTTAGGTTAGCCATTGTCTCTATAGAAATCTAAGTATGTAAGATTTTGATCATAATTATATTCTTTTCATCTAACAGAAATTGTTCTCATATGAATCGTTGATATGTAAAAAACTATAAAAAGTATACATAGCAACTATAAGTTAGTCAACATTCTACTTCCTTCAAAAGTCGGCAGGTATTTCACCCCGCTCTTTTGTTTTTCGTTTTTTTAAGACAAAAAGATGAGAGTTTTGTTGTAGCCATTGAAGTTGTTTGTCTACTAATGTCCACAATGCTTGAGTAGATGAGTTCTTGATCAGTCAGGTTCTGATGGTTGATGCTCTTGCCCAACCCAGTGCAATACGTGAGTCGGAGTACAATGTCCACTCTTTTTTGTCCGAATCAAGCAAGTACTGCATACCTTCGATGATGGCAAGCCATTCTCCTACATTTGTAGTGCCTAGTGGGTACTGAGTCGATGAGAAGATAGTTTTTCACGAAATGGTTTCCACTCCTCTTCGCTCAAGGATTCATGGGTTGGACGAACAGGCGGCATCTACACAGATACTATTACTATCTATCACACCAGAAGAAATGAGTGCTGAAACTGATGTGCTCACCTTCTTTTTTGTTGCTGAAATGGAGTGACTATACTTGTTCGCAAATGCATACTTTGCAGAGTCGTGATCTTCAAATGATTTGTACTGAGCTCATGCAAAACCATGGACTGATTTTTTGCACTCATCCCAACTAGTAAATATGCCGGTACTCTTACCCTTCCATACTACATATCGTTTCTTTGTTTTCTTTGTCATGTCTTAAATGCAATAAAATTACAAAAGTAATTATCTGTAAATACAAAAATATTGCAAGTGTAAGAAAGAAACAAGAGTAAGAATTTTGCAAAATTTGATGACCATGAATAGAATTGGTTATGGTCCATTGTTGTGATAAAGTTGTTTTTGTAATTAGCTTGTCAATGTAGAAAAATTACAAATGCAATAGAGTTGCAATAGTGTCTAGTTTAGTAAAATGATAAGAATGACACGAATAGACAAAGCTCACCAAACACTCAAAGAAAAAGGCCTTAGGATGACGTCGACACGTCATGTGGTGCTTCAATTGTTGTCCAACACTGGATATTATTTCACCATTGATCAAATTGCTGAGCAAGCATCGGAGAGGAGACTAGACAACGTGACTGTCTATAGAATTATGCAAACATTGGAGGAATTGGGACTGGTTCATAAGTTAGTTTCTGTTAATGGATTTGTTGCTATACTTCCTTGAGTAGAATCAGTAATATTCTATATAGATGCTGAAAGTCAGATGGTAAGGAAGCAAGATTGTGCTATACCATTGATGTATGGATTTAGAGAAAAAAAACATCATTTTGAGGTTGTATGAACCTTCGATGAATTAGAAAATAGTGAAGAGGAAAATGTAAGAAATGAAGATAAAGTGATCGAAAATGAGAACAAAAAAGAGGAAGAAATAGTGCACAAGAATGATAGACAATTGAAAGCAAGAACAGATCAAAAGAGTACGCAAAATATTGATCAAAAAAACAATATCAATCTCCAAGAAAGTAAGCCTGAAAAGACTAAGCAAGATGAAAGAAAAAAGACAAAAAAACTCCACCAAAAATTGAGAGAGTTCTAAAAATTGCATAAAAGAATAGAGCCATCTATCGTATAGACAGTGACTCAAATATTCTATGGATGAGTAGCTCTAGGTGATCATATGTCACTCGCAACTAGGGATTTCAAACGGAGCTGTTTCATTGTTGATGTCCCCATCTGTATTCGTAATGATAAGATGAAATCTTCCTCCAGTAGGTGGGAATGTGAAATCAAGAACTTGATTGTCAGTATTGATAAACATAGAGTTTGTCGCTTTATTGAATATCTTCCACTCTGCGACTTCTTTAGTGTATTTCATTCTAACGTGATAGGGACAATCTATACTGTCCCATTCAAGAATAATCGTCGGTTTTTCTGTTGTCTGTTCTTGCTGTTGATTCGCTGGTTTGCAAGAAGCTAATAGTAGACAAATAGGTAGTATTGCTAATGTGTTTTGTAAAAAATTCATAATGTCTTTTTGTTTTGAGTAGTTTTGTAATAGTTTGTTTTATCAAAAAAGAAGAAAATGTTAATAGTGTTGTGAGATAATTACTTTTGTAGTGTCCCAAGCAACGCTAGTGGATATCATTGAGTGGAATCTCAGCTCATTCACTGCCATTCCCGCTGGCTTGCTCAAATATTCAACGCAGAAATGAGCTCTTCGATATAGATCTCTGAGGTTGTTCATGAGAGAAGAGGGTACAATAGTCAGCAAAAAACCTCAGAATTACTTCAATCGGTTGATGTTATACCAATGTGAAACTCTTCTAGTCATTGTTTTTCAAATGTTCTTTGTATTGGTTCAAAGATAGGATCAACTCATGTTGTATTGTGCATAATGTACTCGAACGTAAGGTAAAAGAAATATATTGCTAATGATGTTCTGTGTATATGCAATGACCATTGTGCTTTCGAAATGTACATAGGCATTTTTTTATCTTGCAATGGCCTTCCAAGTCTAGACATTGTAGACAATCTTTTAGATGTTAGAAAATATGATGAAAGTATTACTTAATGAGCTTAGAGAAAAAGTCGATATGGCTTTACAATACTATGGTTATAGTGATTCAGAAAGGACTTCGTTGTCTCAGGTTTTATTGTTTGCTCAATTGCGTGGAAACAATCAATGAATTGTGAAGCTTGTATGAAAAGGTATTCCAAGAGCTGAAGATGAGTGAGCTATAGAACTAGAGAAAGACTCTCCTGCATCAGCGCTGATCAACGGTAATTACAATCATGCAATGGCTGTGTTGGATTATGCGACTGATGTGGCAATACAAAAAGCCCAAAAGAACGGAATTGCGATAGTAGGAAACTACCGCGCCAAAGAATCTACTGGTGCACTAGGATATTATGTTGAGAAAATAGCAAAGAATAATTTGATCGGGATAGCTATGGCTACGGCTGCATTTCCTGTAGTGGCACCATACTGATCAACCCAATGACAGTTTTGCACCAATCCAGTTGCGTATGGAATACCTGTAGGGAAAGATCCAGTAGTCCTAGATTTTGCTACATCAGAGATGGCGTATTATGGTTTGATAGAGGCAGATATAGAATGAAGAGCCTTAGATCACGATGCATGATACGATAATGCAGGCGTTCCTACAAAGACACCAAGCAAGATTATGAATGATGGATCTCTCAAGGCATGTGCAGGTCAGAAGTGATCTGGTTTATCTCTTGTTGTGCAGCTGTTGGCAGGCCCATTGATACAGGCATGATACCCAGGACATGATGAAAAGAGTGCCGGTAATTTGATCATTGCATTTGATCCAGAGTTGTTTGGAGATCTGGGTGATTTTACTAAGCACGCACAGAAGATAATAGACAATGTACACAATAGCAAAAAGGCTCCATGATTTGAAGAAGTGCTCATCCCAGGAGAGCGCGGATATAGACACTACAACAAAGCAATTAGTGAGGATGCGCTAGAAATAGAGGATAATCTTCGAACAAAATTATGTGAAGTTGCAGATCTTGCAAGTTAAACAATACAATGTATTCTCTTAAAAGAGAAATAGAGAATAAGAAAATCCTACACAAATGATTCTATGTAGGATTCTGCGAACAATTGAAATGTCTATCATCTGCTGAAATATCTATTATCTGCCTGGAGGAGGTCAACGTCTACCGGTGTTTTCCGATGCATCACATGCTCAATCTTCCGATAAAACACATCCAATAGGTCATGATAAGCAACCAAGATTTTGGTTTAATCATGGATGAGAGATGTGGTAATGATATCAACGAAGTTCGTCTGTATGTCATCAACATTCATCTAAGTCTCTAATGTCCTCATTATGTTCATAGATCTGAAATCAATCTAGTGCATATCAAATTAGTGCTTCATGACTGTCTGTTTGTTCTATCCTAGGTGCACAGCCTGTTTCGGCATGGTAATGATATCCTGCAACTGGATTTACATGTCCTCCACAGTCATCAAATGCTGCTATTGTATGTGCCGATAGAATAGCATCAACTGGCGCAGGTGCATCAAACCTAATTCCATTAAAAGCAAATCAGAATGGACTACTGCTTTTGGTTGTGTCAGATTTTATTGGATTGACGGGTATGTAATAGATATCTATAGGGATTTCCTGTAGGTAGGATAGCAAACATTCAACACAGTGATTAAAGTATTGCTCATCAACATTGGGTCTTGCTGCTCATTCACATGCTTCCTTTGAGTCTGTAACATTTATTTCTCAAGTTTCTGTGTCATACAGTTGCCAAAAGTCATCTCAATAAAATTCTGCCAGCTGAGAGATAAATGCTCAGTCCACATTATGTACTTTTCAGTCTTCAAGCCAAATTCATCATTTTTCAGCACTATCTGCAATATTTCTAGGACACCATGGTCAGATATCATCTGCATCTATTCAATGAGTAACAATGATCTTGTAGCAAGAAGTTGCAGTTCCATCAGAGGGTTTACAGTCAGTAATGGTTATGTCTTCAATTAAGGTCCCATCTTCAAAATATGAAGAAAGAGATCCAATCTTAGTATCAATTTCATCCGCCTCATTTTTGACTTCATCCTGTTGCTCTTCGATTATAGGCGCCGGTTTTTCTATGGGTGAAGTATTAGCTTGATCGATTCATCAATTGGAAGTACATCATGATAAGATGACGCCAAAAGATAATAACAAAAAACTTATTAGAGATTTCATGAAACTGTAAGGGAAAATAAAAATTAAGTATAATGTACTGATAAAGTTATGAATTTAAATGCAAAAAAATGTCCTATTTGCTTATGTCTTTTTTTCTAAAAAAGAAAAAACACCATCTTTCGATGTGTGTGTAAGTGGTGGGTGATACTGGATTCGAACCAGTGACCTCTGCAATGTCAATGCAACGCT
>JAHDGZ010000051.1 GCA_020631605.1 bacterium | reverse complement strand
GTGTTTGCTGATCGTTTGAATCACTGAGTGTCTCTACACAAGAAGCACTGATGTGCTGGTCTTTACTATACAGGCAAAAGGAAAAGGCATATAAACTATCCATTTGTGAAAAGTCAGCACACACTAGATGACGCTATACAGCTGTATAAGATATTGCCTGGAGCATCTCTCATATTGATCACTAGCGCCAATCATAGTAGGAGAGCATACGCCACCTTTGTTCGTCTCTTTGGTTCTGATCGTGTAGTGAGCTCACCTAGTGTTGATTTACTCACCTTTTACGGTCCCTTTTCGCCTCTCTGATGGTGGTATTGTGTGAATAATATACATAAAAATTTTCACTATCACAGGTCGTTCTAGTTTTCAACAATTTGTACACAGAATGTTGAAAACTTGCATACCCTTAGTTATCACAAATTCCATAAAATGTGGTTTTTTGTTAACAAGAACGGGTGTTTTTCTAAAATTCTTCTGCTTGTAGAGGGGCTTATCTGGATTGTTCTAGTTTTCCACATTGTTTGCTTATTACTACTGTTATTTTATTATCTTTTTTTAGATTACTATTAAAGAAGAGGAGGATTGAATGGTTTGGGGATAAAAAAATTAAGGTAATTGAAAAAATAAATAAAATTCTTATAGTACAAACAATTAAAACATTTACCTCATATGCTTGCCATGACCATTTTTCAGACCGTCAAAAGATTCTGTGAACCAGTGCTCGCTAACAAAAAATGGGCACTGTTTCTTTTTTCTTATTCAATTTTGATGGCTCTGTACACTACTTATAAGGTGGTAGTGTTGGAAAAAATTACAATGGGATTGGAACAGCTCGATCAGGATAAGGTTATGTTTCGACTAGGAGGAATGCTTCTACTCGTGATTGGTCACTACCTGACCAAGATTTTTATGAAACCCTATGTGTTTCATATGGAGTCTGGGTGTAAGAAATATATGGATGAGAAAATTTTGACTCATCTTTTAGGATCAGAGAACACTGATTTTGAACGTATAGGAACAGGGAGAATGCTCTCATTAGTGCAAAAGTGAGTGTCTAGATGGACAGCCATGATTATGCAGTTTCTTCGAGGAAGAACTATTATGCTTTTTACGGTGATTTTCTCTCTCATCATTGTGATGAAGAAGAGTCCGATTATTTTTTTCTTGACGATTGGTTTAGTCTTGTTGGCATATTTTTGGATCAAGATGTTTGCGAGGAAAGCGCTTGATGAGAGAAGATGAGCAAAAGACACATCAACTACTATGGATAGGATGTATGTCAGATGGTTTATGTCCAAATTTGAAATCCAACAAAGTGATGGAATAGAAAAAGAAGTAGACTTGAGAAACACACTCTACAAGAAGCGAACATGACATAGAGTTAGAGAGAAGATACTTCAAGCATATGGTTATGATACTTTTATGTTAGTGTCATCATTTGTCTATATGGTGTTTGTGACCTACATTGCTGCTAAAGGAGTATTAGATGGAAACATGCAGATAAGCGATTTTGTTGTGCTCACATGACTAGCAATGATGGTGCAATCTAATATTTTTGCCCTTCAGATGGAACTCAGGAGAGCGATGGATGATGCAGTAGAAGTAGAGAAGCTCTGGAATCTCTTGGATTGACTCAAGATGATGAAAAATCGAGAGAGCGGAAAACAATTTGCATATAAACAATGAAATATAGAACTACAAAAAGTAAGTTTCTCGTATGAAAAAAATGATTCGAAACAATTGTTTGATGGATTTTCATATGCATTCACTGGAGGACAGAAGACCGCACTGGTATGACCATCATGATGATGAAAATCTACGCTCATTAAGTTGATGTCTGGTTATATCAAACCAACTATAGGATGAGTGTTTGTTGATGGTCAAGAGCTATCAGATTTGGCACTTCAATCCTACTATAGACATATTGGGTATCTTACACAGGAACCAGGAGTGTTTGATGGAACGATCAGAGAGAATCTTGAATATGGTCTCACAGCCCCATCAATAAGCGAACAAAAAACCAAGAAAGCGATAGCGAACGCCCAATGTGAGTTTGTGTACGATTTCCCTCAAGGACTTGATACAGAGATAGGAGAGAGATGAATACGCCTGAGTTGAGGACAACGCCAGAGACTCGCTATAGCAAAGATTTTTATGAAAAACCCCGAAATTATTTTCTTGGATGAGCCTACATCAGCACTTGATAGTGAATCAGAAGAGGCAATTACTGAAGCGATGAATAAACTCTTTGAGTGACGTACAGTAATTATTATTGCTCACCGTCTCCAGACCGTGAAAAATGCAGATCAGATTATCTATATCGAAAATGGCGCTGTGGTAGAACAATGAAACCATACTGAGCTGATGAAACAAGAGTGACACTATTGGAAGATGGTTGAACTTCAGAGCGGATTCTAGTTCTGAGACTGAGAACTGAAACTTGACAAACAGAGGAAAAACACCATAAAAGCAGATCAAATACAATTATAACAGATGAATTATTTAAAAGCGACTATTTTATTTATTATTGCTTTTGTGCTTGTTGGTTGCACA